>JAPPFQ010000571.1 GCA_028875135.1 Acidobacteriota bacterium | reverse complement strand
TTGATGGGAAGGTCGGTCTTGATGCTTCCCTTGACCGTCTGGGCCTCCCACTCCACCGAGGCTTCCTCGTCGCAGATAACCGAAATCTGACCGTCGGTGCTGGAAAGATTGTAGGAGCCTCCCCCCATGAAATCCCCTTTATAGGTGATGTTGCCGACAGTCGAGTTGGCCTTGACGTTGTCGCTTTCCAACTGGTCCAGCACAATGTCGCCAGTCACTGTGGTGGCGTGAATGGTTCCCTTGGATTGGGAGACCTCGACGGCCTTCCGTCCGATTGAATTGGCATTGACGTAACCATGGAGCCCAGCCAACTTGACCTCTGCCTCAACCACGTCGACACTTACCTGACCGCGAATATTGTGTACCGTCACAACGCCCATGTTGGATCGAATCTCCAGATTCGAGCGCTCCGGAACGTAGAGCTCGTAGTCCACCACCGTATTTTCCGCGGTGGCCAGCTCGTCCAGCACGTGACTGGTGATCCGCACCCGGTTGGGTCCGACTTCGGTATCGATTTCAACGTTCTCCGAACGCCTCATCCCGATAACCGTCACCACCTTGTTCTTGCCGCCCTCGACGGAGATCAAGCCGGAATAGTTCACCAGGATGATGGTGGGCGACTCGCCGACGTTGAAGATCTTTTCCTCGCGATGGTCGTGCGGGGCTGAGGTTGCGGGAAGCGCCAGCATCAGAGCGGCCGACAGGGTCAGGAGAGTTTGGCGGTTATTCATGATCGCGGTTGCAAAACCTCTTACGTTCCGGAGTTACAGCAATGAATCGGAAGTCACAATCGTCTGCAACAACTCGACCTTCTTTTGATAAGCGGCCAACAGGTACCGGCGGGCCAAGGGGTTTTGCGGGCTGTTTTCCACCGCCAGCTTGCACTCGTGCAGGTAGTAATCCATGGTCGCCAGGTTGTCGTGAAACACTTGCGCCAGGGCAGGATCCAGTCCTTCCAGCTTCTTCCGGGAGCTTGCGCTGAGCGCCTCGATGGCGGCCAGGTAGTTGGCCTCCGCCCTTCGGACTTCCTCGAGAAGAGCCTCCTGGCCGGAGGTCGAGGCCGCCGGAACCGGAACCACCGGCGAGCGGGTCGTCAAATCGTAGACGAGCAGCGACCCGATCCCGAGAAACAAGGCCAATATAGCACCGCTCCAGGCGGGTTTCAAGTCAGGCAGGCGCTGGGGAAGAATCGCCGCCCAGAAGGACTCCTTGGGCTTGGAACGAATCAGTCCTTCGGCTTCGAGCTGGAATCGGAGGTTGGTCCAGAGGTGCTCGGGCGGCTCCAGGGGCTCCAATCCTTTCACACCTTCGCGGATGGAATTCAGATCCTGATGGAATGCGGCGCACTCGGCGCAGGACTCGAGGTGTCTCTCAACCGCCTCGGCCCGCGACGGATCCAGGTTTCCATCCATCCACAACGAGACGTCTTCTTGTATATCAGGACAATCGATCATCAGGGTATCCTCGAACTACCCGCGTAAAGCGCAAAATTCCAAACTCCGAAAGGTTAGATACCAAAAAACACTATGGTGATGCCTTGAGTTGATTTTTTTTCGATTTTGGCTTCTTTTCCGCCAATAGGGACCTGAGCTTGAGCCGTGCCTTGAACAGTTGGGACTTGGAGTTTCCAACCGAACAACCCATTATCCGGGCAATTTCATTGTGCTCATATCCTTCAATGTCGTGCAGGACAAAGACGGTCCGATACCCTTTGGGCAGCGCCGCGATCGCCTTTTCCAGGGTGATCCGGTCCACCAGCCCCAACAGGTCGATATCCTCGGATCCGTATTCCCTTGGGGGGAGATCCTGCCCGTCGTCGCGATCCTGATCCAGCGAGACCTGGACCAGCCCCTTTTTTCTGATGCGCATCAGGATGATATTGACTGTCAGGCGATGCAACCAGGTCGAGAACGCCGAGTCCCCCCGGAAGGTCCCGATCTTCCTGAAGAGTTGCATGAAGGCTTCCTGGCTCAGGTCCTCCGCTTCTGCCGGATCGCGTACCATCCTCAGGCAGAGCGAGTAGACCCGGCGTTTGTGCATGTTGTACAGCACCTCGAACGCCTGTGGATCGCCGGCGACGCATCCGGCAATGGCTTGAGCTTCGGTCATCTGCAAGAACCGGCTATCGCAGGAGCGGCCGCATCGTTGCCGAACAGATCCGGGCAGGCAACCCGCCTGATCCCCAAAGTTGTTATCTACTAATGACTTATCACAGCCGCAAGGGCCAATACTGTCCGCCTGAGGGTCGAAAATAGCGGATGGCCGGGAAGGTGTCAACCTCTGAAGGCAGCTTGTCCACCCCTGCAAGGACGTCTTGAACGGAGGTTCGGGGTGGTAGAGTCCGCATCCTGCGGCCGGAGCCGGATCGCCGGCGCGGCCAACAACCGCTTGTCGAGGGCACCATCAGTTAAACTTCGACACATCAACGGTTAAGCTGTTCAGTTCCTTGACTGGGGAGGGCTTTCTGTGTAGGGTTAGTCGCGACTTTTCCCGGAACTCGGGGTGGTGATTCCCTTGTCGATTTGGAATGGCTCGTGTCTTCCGACCCAACGATATGAAGTGTCCCTATTGCAGTCATCTTGAAGACAAGGTCGTCGATTCCCGAGAGAGCAGGGAAGGGGAGGCTATTCGCCGCCGACGCCAGTGTGCGGGTTGCGGGCGCAGGTTCACCAGCTACGAAAGGATCGACGAGATTCCCTATTTGGTGGTCAAGAAGGATGGATCTCGGGAGAGGTTTGACCCGCAGAAGCTGATGGTGGGCCTGCTGAAGGCCTGCGAGAAGCGTCCGGTGAGCATGAATCAACTGGAGTCCATCGTGAATGAAGTCGAGTCCTTTGTTCACGATTCCGGCAACCGCGAGAGACCGACCGCTCAGATCGGGGAAATGTTGATGGAGCGATTGCGGCAGCTCGACAAGGTGGCCTATGTGCGATATGCCTCGGTGTACCTGGATTTCAAGGACATCAAGGAGTTCATGGCAGAGCTTCGTGAACTGCTCAGAGTTGAGAGAACAGGCTGACCGACCTGAAACCCTTTGAGGGAGTTATGCACGAATGACCACGAATGAACACCACCGGAG
>JAPPFQ010000636.1 GCA_028875135.1 Acidobacteriota bacterium | reverse complement strand
AAGGTGTAGATCCCCCGCCGGTAGCGGTTCCATCCCTGGGCTTCCTCCCAGACCTTGGGGCTGAAGCTGGCGGGCCGAACGAAGAGAAACTTGGGCGCGGGCGAGTAGACGCTGGGACCGCCGACCTCGGGGCGAAGGAGGCCGCTGGCGGCCAGAGCAATGTCTCGGACCACTTCGGCGTCCACTCGAAATCGCGGACCCCGGGCCAGCAGGCGGTTGTAAGGATCCTCGCGGTACTGTTGGGGAGTCGCCCGGGACGACTGGCGATAGGTGGCCGACGTCACGATGAGTCGATGCAGGGATTTCAGGCTCCACCCGCGATCCATGAACTCGACGGCGAGCCAATCCAGCAGCTTGGGATGGGAGGGCCTCTCGCTCTGCTTCCCCAGGTCTTCGCTGCTTCGCACCAGCCCGATACCGAAATACCCCTGCCAGACCCGATTGACCAGGGTGCGGGCCGTGGTGGGCGCCTTGCGGTCCACCAGCCAATGGGCGAACGCCAACCGGTCGGCGGGACCGTTCTCCGTCAGGGGATTCAGAAAGGCCGGCACTCCCGGCTTGACTCGCTTGCCCGGACGAAGGAAATCTCCCCGAGACAACAGGTGGGTGGGCCGGAGCCGCTGGCGCTCCGAAAGCACCAACTGAGTGGTCCCCTTGGGGTGTTGGCGCCACAGCTCCTCGATGTGCTCGTTGAAGCGACCCCACTCGGGGACCGTGGTCCGCCAGTAGCTGAAAACCTCTCCGATCTGTTCCGGGGTTCGCCGGGCGGGCTCGATGGACAGGATTTCCCGCACCCTCTGGGGCAAGGGATCGGCTTTGGCGCCGGTCTCGCCGGTGATCGAGAGCCGCATCCGGCCCAGGTTGCGGTTTCCGGTCCCCTGGTCGTCACCGCCCGCGTGTTTCTGAGTGAGATAGAAGATCAGGAGAGTACCGTTGGCATGGTCGATGGGCTGCTCCGCCCGGAACACGGCTTTTCGCGGCTGGTTGCGATTGACCGTCCCGGTGTCCACGCCCCAGGCGGTTTCCTCCTTGCCGTCGATGGCCAGAGCCACCGGTCCGATGACCCGAGGCTCGCCACCCTCGGTCGCGGGAGTAAGCTCCAGGGGAGCGGGAACGATGTCGGCGGTGGCCGAGGCCATCTTCACCGGGCGCACCTGGTCGAGTTGGTCCGCGGGAGCCGCTTCCACTTCAAATTCCGACAGGGCGCAGGTGCCGTTGATGGATCGCCCGGGCCCCCCCATGGGAAGGTCTCCATCCGTCATCAGTTCCAGGCGGAAGGCGGTGATGGGACGGTGGTCTGTCCTGATCGTCATCTTCACCCGGTGGCTGCCGCCGGTGGCCCCCTGCGCCAGGTAAGAACCGTCCTCCAATGGAAGGTACGCCTGACCTTGCGTAGAAAAATCGTCCACCTCGGGCTGCACCACCGTCCATTGGGGCAGATCACGGTCCAGATCGCGTTCCCACGCTTCCATTCGCGTTCGCCAGTCGGGGTGGCGTTGCTGCAGCTCCAACTCCACCTCCCGAATCTGTTGCAGCAGCGTCTCCCGCCGGCGTTGCTCTTCCAGCGTATAGACGGCGATTTGGGCCTCGTGGGCGTTGTTCAGGAAAGCGAAGAGCCGGTAATACTCGTCCTGGGTCAGGGGATCATACTTGTGGTTGTGACACTGGGCGCATTGGATGGTAATGCCCAGAATGCCCTTGCCCACCGCCTCCATGCGGTCGAACATGGCTTCCATCCGGAACTGCTCCGGGTCGATGCCCCCTTCCAGGTTCATCATGGAATTTCGAAGGTAACCGGTGGCCACGATCTGGTCCTGGGTGGCTCCCGGGAGCATATCGCCGGCCAGCTGCTCGACAATGAACCGGTCGTAGGGCAGATCGCGGTTCAGAGCGCCAATGACCCAGTCGCGATAGAACCAGACGATTCTGGGCAGATCCTTTTCGAAACCGTCGGAGTCGGCGTAACGGGCGGCATCCAGCCAGCGGCGGCCCCAACGCTCTCCATAGTGAGGCGACCCCAGCAGGCGCTCCACTTGAGTGCGGTAGGCCTCCGAACTGTCATCGGCCAGGAAGGCGTCCACCTCCTCGATGGTGGGCGGCAACCCGATCAGGTCCAGACTCAGGCGGCGCAGCAGAGTCACCCGGTCGGCCTCGGGAGAGGGGGACAACCCCTGGGCTTCCATCCGGGCCAGCACAAAGGCGTCGATCGGGTTGACCACCCAGCCGGCATCCCTGACCTTGGGCAGCTCCGGCCGCAACGGAGCCACATAAGCCCAGTGACGCTCGATTGCGGCTTCGTCTTCCCCGGCAGCCTCCGGCCAGTCGGCGCCCTGTTCGATCCACTCCCGGATCAGTCCGATGGTTGCCGGATCGAGCGGCTTGCCACCCATGGGCATCTGCGCCTGGTCGCCCAGGCCGGCCACCCGCTGGTAGAGCAGGCTTCCATCGGGATCGCCCGGCTGGATCGTCCGGCCGGACTGCCCGCCGGCAAGCGCCAGAGACCTGGAATCCAGCCGCAGCCCCGCCATCTGTTGTTCGGGGCCATGGCACGAAATGCAGGAGTGCTGAAAGACGGGTCGGATGTCCCGGAGAAAATCCACCTGTCCGGAAGTCTCCGGCGGAGCTCCTTGGGAGGAGGGCGCGATCTGAAGGCACAGGCAAACGGCGGCAATTGCCAGGAGCCCCGCGGCAGGGGTTCCCCGGAATCGTTTCGAGAGCATGCGGGTATGATAGCGAAAAACCCTTGAAAAGGCAGGGAAATTCAGCGCGGTCCGGCAGTCGCCGATCCACCCGGATCAGGGTTTCAGGCCGAAACCCCTCCAGTGGTTTTTGTTTGCGGGCGCCCCGGCTGATGCTGATAATGGGGAGCGAAATTTGGACCGTTGCAAATCTCTATCCGGAGACCCTCATGAAAATCGAAGCCAAGGCGACCTTGCCGAAACGGAAACCGACCGACCTGCTGGTGCTGCTGCTGGACAAGGAGCGGGAACTCAGCCGAACTGCCGATGCCACCCTGGGAGAGCTTGTGGAAAGGCTTTCACGGGACTATGGGGAAGGCAGGATCAAGAGAGCATACTTCAGCGC
>JAPPFQ010000086.1 GCA_028875135.1 Acidobacteriota bacterium | reverse complement strand
TCGCAATCACTGCTCCCACGTAAAGGAACACGCTCAGCATCATGTGCCCCACCGACAGGGGCTCGGCCTTGGGGTCCCAGCTCACCGAGGAAACATAGGAGACCTTGTCCAGGAAGGATGAGGCGATCTCAGGGTCGGTCGAATCCAGGACCATCACCACCAGTGGACCTTCCCGCTTGTAGAAGACCTGCCAGTCGGGGTGTTGCCGCATCAACTGCCGGTAGCCGCTCTGGAGATACTTGCCGGCCAGTTGCTGGGTAGGATAGATCATGAGCAGGATTCTGGCCGACCCGTTGAGCGGCCGGTAGTCCGCCAGCAGGGCTTCCGCCCCATGGGCCAGACCGAACAGGTCTTCCTGCCCCAGCGGGATCCTGAGGCTCAAGGCTCGATGTCCCATGAGGAACACCTCGCTGCCCGGAACCCGATGTTCCCGAGGCAGATAGTCCACAAGCGAGGGAAGCGCCCAGTCTTCAGGCATGGACCGGGCCAGGAACCGGGCAGCCTCGAGAGCCGCGGCACGTCCGGCCGGCAAGGCGGACGGCCGGATCCTGACGTAGAATTGGCTTTGAGCAAAAGCCACCCATTGATCGCTCTCTTCGGCAAGTCGGGGGAAGCCCTCCGGGACCCGGGAATCGGGCTTCCTGAAGAGGGTGAAGAGCCCATAGGCAGCCGGGGCGTCCAACATGCGATAGATCTGAATCTCCAGGGCACGGCTGCGGCAGCGAAATTTTTGCCGGATGAGGTCATGGAATCCGTACTCCGACAGGATTTGGGCCTCCCCGGGTTCGAATGCGGTTGGATCGGTGAGGGTGTGTCGAGCCAAGGGACCCGCGGGCGCGCATCCGGTCTCCTGCGACAGTCTCTGCAAGAGCGTTTCCGGTTTGACCGGTGCGCCGGCTGCCGGGTGAGGCAGGGCCAGCCCCAGCAGCACCAGCGTGAGCAGTAGCTTCAAGTCTTTACCTGTGCCAAGTTCAAGTTATCCCGAAAGGACAAAGTAGACTGCAAAGGCGACGGCGGCCCCTACCATCAGCGCGTGGAGCTCCCGGTGTTTTCCGGACGCCAGCTTCATAAAGGTGTAGCTGATGATTCCCGCCCCGATGCCGTTGCTGATGGAGAAGGTGAAGGGCATCAGCAGCAGGGTGAGGAAGGCGGGAACGCCTTCGCCAAGACGACGCCAGGAGATGTCCTGGAGAACGCCCATCATCAGGAATCCCACCAGGATCAACGAGGGCGCCGTGGCCTGCTTGGGAACGATCCCCGCCAGGGGACTGAAAAACATTCCCAGCAGGAAGAACAGGCCCACCACCACCGAGGTCAAGCCGGTACGCCCTCCCGCGGCGATCCCGGCCGCGCTTTCGATATAGGTCGTATTGCTGCTGCAATTGGACAGCCCTCCCGCAACGGCGCCCAGGGAATCGACCAGCAACACCCGGTGGACCCCGGGCAGTCTTCCGTCCTCCTGGAGAAAACCGCCCTCTTCCCCCAGTCCCACCACCGTTCCCATGGTGTCGAAAAAATCGGTGAGCATCAGGGAAAAGACCGCCAGGAGCGCCGACAGCAACCCCAGGCGCGGGAAAAAGCCCCAGTCCCAACGGCCGAAGATCGCCTCGGGGCCGGTCAGACCCTGAGGAATACCCACCAGGCTGGAGGGCACCGTGGCTGCGCCGCCGAATGCCTGTTGGTTGCCAAAGCCGGAGTTGAGAACGATGGCCAGCAGGGTGGCGGACAAGATCCCCCAAAGCAGGGCAGCCTGCACTTTGCGGGACATCAGCCAGAGGGTCAGGAAGAAGCCGAAGAGGAAGGTCACCACGCCCAGATCGTCGGGGTTTCCCAGGGAAAAGGCGCCCCCCTCTCCCCGGGAGATCAGGCCGGCGTTGCTGAAACCGATGATCGCCAGAAACAGCCCGATTCCTGCTCCGATGGCTTTTTTGAGCGGGGTGGGGATGGCATCCATCATGGCTTCCCGAAACCGGGTCAGCACCAGGACCAGGATGATGAGGCCCTGCAGGAGGACCACCGTCATGGCCTGGACCCAGGTGAGCTGCAACTGGCCGACCAGGTGGAGGGACACCACCGCGTTCAAGCCCATTCCGGGAGCCAGGGCGAAGGGGTAGTTGCTGAGCAGGCCCATGAGGATCGAAAGCACCCCCGCCGCCAGGCAGGTGATGCTCAAGACGGCGCCCGACGGCAGGGTGGCTCCGGTCGAATCGGGAATGTCGCCCAGAATCGTGGGATTGACGAAGATGATGTAGGCCATCACCAGGAAGGTGGAAAGGCCGGCCCGAGCTTCCACCGCCATGGAAGTCCGGCGCTGGCTCAGCAGGAAGGTTCGGTCGAGCCAGCCGTGGGCGAGAGATGGGTTGCTAGCCATGGGTGGAAGAAGAAGTGGCTCCGGAGGCAGGCTGCCGGCGGGCTGGTGAGCCCGTTTCCCCGGAATGGCTCTCGATCGTTTCGACCGGGACCTGCGGTTATTGCGTTCCAGGCAGAGGGATCGGTCGGGTCAGCGGCGCACCGCTGCGATCGGCCTCGACATTCAAGGCGCGGTAAATTCCGCGGCAAGACTCAATTTGCCCCACAACACCTTGAAAGTGCCCGCCTTCTGCTCGCCTTCGAGCCTGAGAGACAGGCGATCCACATCAGAGGTGGTTTCCTCCAGCTTCAAGGGAACCTCGGCCACTTTGGCATAGTCGGTGCCGCTGATCTGCAGCTGCCACTTTCCGTCCCCGAGGAACTTGGCTCTCAGAATGTAGGTTCCCCGGGCCACGGAGCTCTCGCCGAATTTCAGTCCCAACTCGGTTTTCAGGGTGGTGTCCCCGTCCGCTCCCAGGCGCCAGGTCTCGCCGGGATAGATCATAGTCTTGATGTCCCGTCCCTTGAGCGAGGGTCGTCCGTATTCAATGGTGACCGTGCCGCCTTCCAGTTCCAGGGTTGTCTCCCCGCGCGGGTTTACCTGGGCATGGAGGATTGGCGTGGATAGGATGAGCATCAAGGCTCCCGGCAAAAGCATCTTCATTGCGTTCTCCTTTTGGCTCCCGGAGGTCCTTACGATTGCCTGTCGTCCTGGCAGATGCCCGCCATTATACAGCCGCCCGAG
>JAPPFQ010000640.1 GCA_028875135.1 Acidobacteriota bacterium | reverse complement strand
ACCGTCAGGCTGCTGCTGGCGCTTCTGGCCGAGATCAACACCTGTCGAAACGACGGCGGAAGGCTGGAAAATTCCTCACCGTGCAGCAGGACCGCGGGTTCCGGCCGCTGCAAACGGACATAGACCCGGTCGTTCTTGCGCAGATTGTTGATGGCTCGGATCAGGTGGTCGAGGTCACGAGGAACGAACCTCCTGCCCACCACCCGGTTTTCGGCGGCGGTCATGGTGGAGCCGTCGGCCACCGTGGCCAGCAGCCTTCCCTCCGCGATGTCTTCGGGAACCGGTAGCGGGATCTTTTCCTCGTATTCCTCGCCGTTGGGCTGGCGAAAAACCACCGACAGCATCACGGTTTCTCCGGGCTTGACCGATTCCCGGTTGGGCCAGACCCGCTCCAGGCGACCGATCCTCTTTTCATCGCTGGAGGTGATGTCGACGGAAATCTCCTCGATGTCGACCCCGTCGAAACCGCTTCCCAGGATGTAGCTGAGCGGCCGTCCCACCGCCATTGAGGCAAACAACTGGGAGTTGGTGTCTCCGGAAAAGAGGTTCTCGACACGCACATCGGGACGGTCCTTGAGACGGATCCTTCCCTTTACCTGCAGCGTGGATTCTCCCAGCGCCCGTTCCTGGGAAACAATGGTGCTGAAAACGGTGAAGTTGGTCAGAAAAGGCGTCAGGAGACGGTCGTTGACCAGCTCGAACCTGAAGGTGCGGGAGGTGTTTCGGCTCGAGGTGAGGTTGATGACCAGCGGAATCAGCTTGGGGGCCAGCCCAATGGTCCCGAACAGTCCTTGCGACCGGTCCTGCGTGATCGACCCGACCAGGTCGGTTGGCACCGCGATCTTGAACGAACTGTTCAGGTTGGGGAGCAGCGAAACCACCTGTGCCTTGGAGACCGGAAGATCGACGGGTCCCAACGAAAACCAGGGATGGCCGAAGGCATAGATCTTGTCTCCCTCGCGGTGAGTCACCGTCCCGGAAGCGCTGGCTCCGAATCCCAGATCTCCCCTCATCAACTGGACGGCGATCGAGGAGCCCGGGACAACGTCGGACCCGTCAGCCAATTCCCCACCGGTCGCTCCCGAAACCGGACCCCCGCCCTGCAACACCCTCATCCCGTAAGGGGCCAGAGCGCCTCCCAGAACGCCGGCCGCTTCGGCCGCCACACCCGACAGGACCAGGGGCGTGTCGATATAGCGAAACAAGTGGCCTGCCAAGGGCTTCAGGGAAGCCGCGGCCGCGGCCATCGGTTCAGAGACGGCAAAGACGGGAGCGGTCCCGGAATCGGGGGCAGAGAGAATCCCGGGGCCTCGAATCCCGAGCGTGCGGTGAGGGGCGATCGAGGAGACCTCGATCACGATGGGGTCGCCCCGAACCGGCTCATCCGACTGCTCGAAGATGTCGACCAGTTGCTCGATGGGAGTCACGCCCGCCACCGCCTCCTTGGAGAACGGGAAGGAGAAGGACACGGCCCCGATCAGCCGGCCGTCGACGTAGACCGGGCTCCCGCTCATACCGCCCATCACTCCGGTCTTCTCCAGGGGCCCCCCGGAAAGCCGGGCCAGAATGGCATCCTGGCGGGGACTGATGTTCTTGAGGACTCCCAGAACTTCAGCCTCGAATTCTTCAACCTCGGTCCCCCGAAAAACGGTTTTCCCGATTCCCTTCATGCCCGGCTTGACCTCATCCAGGGGCATGAAGTTGCGGTCTTCGCCCTCAGGCCCCGCATGCAGCGACAGGGTGAGCAGGAGCGGCAGAACCATGCCGGCGATGCTGCTCCTGGTCCACCCGGACCGGCCGGCCGGATCGAACCGTTGGAAAGGGACCGATCTCATGGCGCTCCCACGTCTTTCGTTTCGGAGCATAACTCAACGCGGTAGGCCGAAGCGGATGTCTCCGGCCCCGGCTCAGGCGCGGAATTATAGCAGAACCCTACCGAGCCGGTGACCGCAACCGGAAGGCGAGGTCGGTCCTCAGGGCGTTCCCTTGCAACAGGTTCCGGCGAGCGGAATAATCCGGAGTTCCCTGGCAGCGCCGATCATTCAGGGTGAAACTTCCCCGCGGTTGTGGTAACTAAAGCCGGATTATTTCAAGCGAAGGCGGGAGGCAATGGAGCAGCAACGGGGCCAATCCGAAACCGTGGCGACCCCGATCCCCTTCACGGGGTACGTCCTGGCCGGGGGCAAGAGCACCCGGATGGGCCGGGACAAGGCCCTGCTCGAGATTGGGGGAAAGCCTCTGATCCGGTCCGCCGTGAATCTCCTGAAGACATTGACCGATCAAGTCGTGATCCTCGGCCCCGAGGAGCATTACGACTTCCTGGGGGTACCCGTGTTCCCCGACCTGGTGCCCTCCCGCGGGCCTCTCAGCGCCATCTACACCGGCCTGGAGCGTTCGGGAACGGCTGTCAACCTCTTTCTGGCCTGCGACATGCCCTTGATGGTAGGAACCTTCCTGAAGCTGCTGCTGGAACGGGCCCCCCTGGCCGACGCCGTCCTGCTGCGCCTGGACGACGGCAGCCTGGAACCCCTGTGCGCCGTCTACAATCGCTCCTGTCTTCCGACGGTCCAAGCCAACTACGAGAGACAGCGGTTCAAGCTTTCCGACCTGTTCCCCGAGTTGAGGACCCACTACCTGACCGAGGGCGATTTACGGGATTCGGGACTGGATCGCAGGATCTTTACCAACCTCAACGATTCCGGAGACCTGGAACGGTGGGGACTGTTCTCTCGTCTTTCGGGCGAAAGCAGGTAGTTACTGAGGGTGTCGGGTGGATCGGAAAGCTGAGCGGTGGACTTAACCTCGCTCGAAATAGAGCACAACGAGCTTGGGACATTCGACCTTCCCAAAATGGCACTCGGTTGCATGCGATACAGCCGAGTGAAGCTCCTCCAGAGTATCTGCTTCAGTGAATATTGGGGCAGACAGTGCTCTGGCTTCGTAACCGCCTTCCGGCGATTCCCACACGGAGAAAATGATCTCCTGGGTCATTTCATCCTCTTCATAAGAGCGGCTACACCGACATCATTCCAATCCTCAACACAGTCCCTGATCGTTCTAGTGTCAAGTCACGTCTGAAGTGTCGGATATAGACGCTTCAGTTTGGTGCGG
>JAPPFQ010000760.1 GCA_028875135.1 Acidobacteriota bacterium | reverse complement strand
AGACACCCCGCACGCTCAGCTTCACCTTGAGCGGGATGGTGCCTGCGTCCACCCCGTCGTTGTCCAGGTAGTCCTCGAACACGTACTCCCCGTCCGGCCAGGAACGGATCTCGGCCCGCACCACTCTCTCGGTCAGGTCCAGCAGCTCTTCGTAGTAGCGGTCCAGGACCTCCGACCCGTAGCGGTCCACCAGCTTGAGCAGGCCCTTCTCGCCGGTCTTGCAGGCCGATAGCTTGGCCCGGATGTCTCCCAGGGTCATCACCGGGACCCGGACGTTCTTCTCCAGGATCTGAAAGATGCTTTCAGAGGGGCGGCCCTCCTCGTAGAGCTTCAGAGGTGGCAGGCGCAGGCCTTCCTGGAAGATCTCGGTGTTGTCGCAGGCGGCGCTGCCCGGCACCCGCCCGCCCACGTCCAGGTGGTGGGCCACCACGGCCGAGAATCCCACCAGGGACTCCCGGTGGAAGACGGGCTGAAATATGAAGATGTCGGGCAGGTGGATGCCGCCGTCGAAGGGATCGTTCATGATGAACACGTCCCCGGGGCGGACCCGGCCCCGGTACTTGTTCAGGGTGGACTCCAGGGCGAAGGGAATCGATCCCAACTGGAAGGGGATGGTGACCCCCTGGGAGATCATCCGGCCCTCGCGGTCGCACAGGGCCGTGGAGAAGTCCATGCAGTCCCGGATCACCGTGGAGTAGGCCGTCCGGATCACGGTGTTGGCCATTTCGTCGGCGACGCTGCTGAGAGTGTTTCGGATCAGGCCCAGGGTGATGGGGTCGACCCTGGAGTCGCGTTGAGCGGTCATGGCAAATCCTTTCCGGGCCGTTCCCCCTCGCCGGAGGGTTCGGTCAGGCGGAGCGACAGGTTGCCGGAGCAGTCGCAGCGGGCCTGCCAGCCGGGCGGGACCACGATGGTGGTGTCGAACTCGTCGATCAGCAGGGGGCCCTGGCGCGGGTTCCTCAGTTCGGTCCTGGCCGGCAGCGGGCACTCCATCCACCCCTGGTCGGGGCCGAAGTAGGCTCTGCGGAAGGACCGGGCGGCCCGGGGTGCGGCGGCGGGCTCCCCGTCGCCCAGCAGGCTGCGACGCTGAGCCACGCGGCCGATCAGGCGCAGGTTGACCAGCGTATAGGCCTCCCCCTCGCGGGCTCGATGCCCGTAGGTCTTCTGGTGCTCCTCGTCGAAGGCCTGTTCCAGGCGGCGAATGGCGCCGGCGTCCAGGGGACCGTCGGGAACAGGCAGGGACAGCTCGAAGGACTGGCCCGAATAGCGCAGGTCGGCTTTGCGCAGGATCCGGATCTCGCCCGGAGCGAAACCCTCTTCCTCCAGCAGTTGCCTCACCTCGGACTCCATGCGCTCCATGAGCCGGTTGAGCCGTTCCAGGTCGGCGGTGCGGGAGTCCTGGTAGCAGGTCTGGACCCGATGGTGCTCGATGTCGGCCGACAGCAGCCCGAAGGCGCTGAAGAGTCCGGGATGCAGGGGGACCACCGCCCGGCTCATCTCCAGCGAACCCGCCATGCCGCAGGCGTGGATGGGGCCGCTGCCGCCGAAGGCGAACAGGACGGCCTCCCTCAGGTCGCGGCCGCGCTCGGTGGAGACCGCCCGCACGGCCCGGATCATGGTGGAGTTGGCCAGCAGGTGCACGCCGTAGGCCGCCTCGATCAGGTCCAGGCCCAGGGGCCGGGCAATCTGTTCCGACAGGGCCTGCTCGGCCTTGCGGCGGTTGAGGGGAAGGCCGCCGCCCACCAGCCCCTCGGGGTTGATGTAGCCCAGCAGCAGGTTGGCGTCGGTGATGGTGGCCTCGGTCCCCCCCTGGTCGTAGCAGACCGGTCCCGGCGAGGCGCCGGCGCTGCGCGGCCCGATGTTCAGGGCTCCTCCGGCGTCCAGCCAGGCGATGCTGCCTCCCCCCGCGCCCACTTCGGCCACGTCGATGGCCGGAATCCGGATCAGATGCCCGCCGCCCTTGATCAGGCGGCTGACGCTGGAAAGCGAGGAGCCCACCTCGTACTCGGCGGCGATCTGCAGGGCGCCCTCTTCGATGATGGAGGCCTTGGCGGTGGTGCCCCCCATGTCGAAAGTGATGACGTTGTCCAGGTTCATGCGCCTGGCCAGCTCCCGGGAGGCGATCACCCCGGCCGCCGGCCCCGACTCGATGATGTAGACGGGTTGGCGCCGGCAGGCCTCGGCGGTCATCACGCCGCCGTTGGACTGCATGATGAGCAGAGGCGCCCCCATGCCCAGCCGGGTGAAGGCCGCTTGCAGCGACCGGACGTAGCGCTGCACGATGGGGAGCACGTAGGCGTTGACTACCGTGGTGGCGGTGCGCTCGTACTCCCGGACCTCCCGCAGGATGCGGCTGGAGAGGCTGAGCGGCAGCTCGGGAAGCTTCTGTCGGACCAGCTCGGCCAGCCTTTCCTCGTGCTCCGGGTTGGCGTAGGAGTTGATCAGGCAGACGGCCAGAGACTCGATGCCGGCGGCGGCGATCTCTTCGATCACCTGCTCGGCCTGGCGGGAGTCGATGGGATGGATCACCCTGCCCCGAGCGTCCACCCGTTCCCGGACTTCCCGGCGCAGGCGCCGGGGGACCAGGTCGGGCGGCTTGTCCCAGTCCCAGTTGTAGAGCTCGGGCATGCGGATGCGCCGCAGCTCCAGCACGTCCCGAAACCCCCGGGTGGTGATCAGGGCGGTGCGGGCTCCGCTGCCCTGCAGCAGGGCGTTGGTGGCCACCGTGGTCCCGTGGATGACTTCCTGGACCTGGCCCGGTCCCGACCCCGCCTCCGCGAAGAGGCCGGGCAGGGATTCCAGCACCGATCGGCTGTAGTCGTCGGGGGTGGAGGGAACCTTGCGCACCAGCAGGGTCCCGCCGGGCGTGACGCACACGATGTCGGTGAAGGTTCCGCCGATGTCGATGCCGATGCGCATGGATAGAGGCGGCCCCGGCAGGTCTCCGGCCGGGGCGAAGCCACCCATCTTAAGGAAGCCGCCCGAGAGGCGTCAACAGGAAGTGATACCGAAGCGTTTCATGCAAGCCCAAGAATCACTCCCCCCTTGAGGGGGAGTCGGCAAACGCGGCGTCCCTTCGACCAGGCCGCAGCCCGCAGCCGAGCCGGAGGGGG
>JAPPFQ010000474.1 GCA_028875135.1 Acidobacteriota bacterium | reverse complement strand
CCTGGGAATGGCCCAGGTCCTGCTGCACGAGCCCGACATCCTCATCATGGACGAGCCTACCAGCGGCCTGGATCCCAACCAGATCCGCGAGGTGCGGGAGTTGATCCGGCAGTTGGGCGAAACCAGGACGGTGCTGCTTTCGACCCACATCCTGCAGGAAGTGGAAGCCGTGGCCGACCACGTCATTCTCATTCACGAGGGCCGGATCGTCTTTGACGGCACGCCCGGGGAGATGGCGGCCGGGACCAACCTGGCCGAGGCCTTTTACCGCCTGACGGGCAGGAACGGCCGGGAGGCGCCCGAACCGGAAGTTTCCGCTGCAGGTCCGCATGGCCCGACCCCCTCGGAGGAGACGGTCCGGAGCGCGGAGCGGGAACCGGATCCGGAGACAAGGGAGACCCAAGAGTGAAGAGTCACTTGCAGTTGGCCAGGGTAGTGTGCAAGCGGGAACTGACCAGCTATTTCAGCAGCCCCACCGGCTACGTCTTCATCACCCTCTTCGTCTTCCTGAGCGCCCTGGCTGCCTTCTGGCAGGATGGCTTCTTCGCCGACAACCTGGCCAACCTGGACCAGCTCAACCGCGTCTTCCCCTACCTGCTGGTCTTTCTGATTCCCTCCATCACCATGAACATCTGGGCCGAGGAGAAGCGCAACGGGACCGACGAGCTGCTGCTGACCCTGCCGGCCACCGACTTCGGCATCGTGCTGGGGAAATACCTGGCGGCCGCCGGCATCTACACCGTGGCCCTCTTCTTTTCCCTGACCCACGTGCTGGTGCTGGGGTGGCTGGGCAACCCGGACCCCGGCCTGATGGCCTCCACCTACCTGGGCTACTGGCTCATGGGAGTGGCGCTGCTGGCCCTGGGAATGGTGGGGTCCCTCCTGACCGACAACATCACCGTGGCCTTCATCCTGGGCGCCCTGCTCTGCGCCGTGCCCGTCTTCATCGACCATGCGGGCACCGTCCTGACCGGTGGCGCCGAGCGGCTGGTGGCCGGCTTCTCCTTCAACCAGCAGTTCCAGGACCTGGCCGCGGGAGTGGTCTCCCTGTCCTCTCTGGTCTATTTCCTCGCCTTTGCGGCGGCCATGGTCTATCTCAACGTGGAGCTGCTGGGACGCCGCCACTGGCCCAGCGGCCGCCAGGCCCCCTCCATGGGCGCCCACCTGCTGGTGCGGGGGCTGGCCCTGGTGGTCGCCCTGGCCGGGCTGACTTTGCTGCTGGACCGCCTGGGGGGACGGGTCGACCTCACCGCCGAACGGATCCACTCTCTCTCGCCCGACACCCGCGCGCTGATCGAGGGGCTGGATCCAAGCCGGCCGGTCTTCATCCAGGCTTTCCTGAGCCCGGAGGTGCCCCGCAGCCACCTTCCGACACGAAACAACCTGGTCAACCTGCTGCGGGAGCTGTCCGCCCTGGGCGGGGACCGCCTGCAGACCCGGATCGTGGAGACCGATAGGTATTCGCCGCAGGCTCGCGAAGCCCAGGAGCGCTTCGACATCCGCCCCCGGCAGGTGCCCCTGTCCCGGCAGAGCTCGGGAACTCCCGACGAGATCTTCCTGGGCATCGCCTTCAACTGCGGCCCCGAGGAATTCGTCATTCCCTTCCTGGATCCCGGGTTGCCGGTAGAGTACGAGCTGATGCGATCCATTCGGGTGGTGTCGCGGGCGGAACGCAAGCGGGTCGGCGTCCTGGAGACGGAAGCCAAACTGTTCGGCGGATTCGACTTCCAGTCCCGCCAGCATTCCACCGACTGGGCCATCGTGGCCGAACTGCGCAAGCAGTACCAGGTGGAAAGGGTGCAGCCGGGCCAGGACTATCCGAAGAACCTGGACGCCTTGATGGTGGTGTTGCCCAACACCCTGGAGCAGGACCAGGTAGAGCGGCTGACCGATTACGTCAAGGAGGGAAATCCGACCCTGATCCTGGTGGACCCCCTGCCGGCATTCAATCCGGAGCTCTCGGCCCAGCCGATGCCCCAGGGCCCCTTTCGCCAGGGCCCGCCGCCCAGGACGCCGGCCGACCTCCAGCCGCTGATGGAGGTGCTGGGAGTGGACTGGGACCCGGGCCGCATTGCCTGGGACAAGTACAATCCCCATCCGCAGTTCCGCTCCCTGCCTCCGGAAGTCATCTTTCTGGGTTCCGGGAGCGGTGAGAATCCTCCCTTCAATCCGGACGAAGCCATCACCTCCGGGCTGCAGGAGCTGGTGGCGATCTATCCGGGTTCGATCAAGCTCGCGGCCGGCAGCCGCACCACGCTGACCCCTCTGCTTCAGACCGGCGCCGATTCCGGCCTGACGGACTGGAATCGGCTGGTGCAGCGCTCCCTGTTCGGGGTCCAACTGGCCGCCAATCTCCCCCACGAACCCGATCCCGACCGCTACACGCTGGCCGCCCGCCTGGCCGGAACAGGGCCGGACCAGCCGGTCCGGGCCATCCTGGTGACCGACGTGGACCTGATGGGGGAGCAGTTCTTTTCCATACGGCGCCAGGGCATTGAAACCCTGCAGTTCGACAACGTGACCTTCCTGCTGAACGCCGTGGACCAGTTGGTGGGCGACGAGTCCTTCATCGCCCTGCGCAAGCGCCGGCGGCGGCATCGCACCCTGGAAGCCGTGGAATCTCGAACCAGGGTGTACGAGGAGCGGCGCCTGGAGGAGAGCCGGCAGGCCGAGGCCACGGCGGCCCAGCGCCTGCAGGAAGCCCAGGCCCGACTGGATCGGTCGGTAGAGGCGCTGCGCCAGCGCCGGGACCTGGACGAACAGACCCGGCGCATCATGATCGCCAACCAGGAAAAGGCCGAGAACCGCCGCCTGGCCGTGGCCCGGACCAACATCGAAGAGGAAAAGCAGAGGCTGATCGGCAAGAGCCGCGCCGACATGGAGTCTTCCATCCGGGACATCCAGAACGCCATCAAGTTCCTGGCGGCGGCCCTGCCGCCCATTCCCGCCTTTGCGCTCTTCCTGGTGGTGTCGGTGCGCAGGCTGCGCCGGGAAAAGATCGGCGTGGCGGCCGACCGCCTGGTGGAATAGGCGAGGGAGGTGAGACGGTCATGACGGAATGGTTGAGAACCGGCATTTTCTGCGTGCTGGCCGTGGCCGTTTCCACGGCCGCGGTGCTGGTCGATCC
>JAPPFQ010000228.1 GCA_028875135.1 Acidobacteriota bacterium | reverse complement strand
CCTTCGGGGTTCCGGTGCTGATCGGCGCAGGCTACTATCTGGATTGACGGGATGACCGGCGGTTGACCAGGTTGGCGATTTCCAGGACGAAATTGGCCGCCATCCAGAGACCGGCCAGCAGGGTGACGGCTATCTTTGCCGGCTCAGCCTCCGGCAAATGGACCAGGTAGATCAGCAGGATCGCCAGAATCAGGGGAATGGAGAACAGATAGACGAGAAAGACCAGCCCGCCGAGGAGCTTGGCGGCACTGCCCATGCGCCCGCGCATGCTCCGCCAGTGGTCCCCGGCAAAAAAACGCCCGGTCATGATGCCGACCACAAATCCGGGAATGGAGATCAGGTAAAAGGTCTCGAAGTTCAGCAAGGTGAGCCCTCCCAAGGATCCTTGCAGGCCTGGTTCAAGGCCGCTTGAGGATAGATCCCGACGGTACCCGGAACCCTACCGCTGTATGGTTTCGGTTCTGAAGAACACAGTGATTTGCCAGACGCCTCCAACTTTCGTCAGCAGCCACTGCCCGTCTCCCGTCACGCTGTCAATGCCCTGAGCGGCGTATCTGTCGGAAGTCTTGACATAGCGCGATCGAACCACCGCCGAGTTGTGGGTGATGGTCACCTCCGGTTGTCCGAGTTGGAGGCGAATGCCCTCATCGGGTCGGAACAGCTCGTGGTAGTGGACGAGCGTCTGAGCCAGGTTGTAGCTCCTGCCACTGTTTCCATCGATTTCCACGAAAGATTCCTCGCAGTCCCGCATCAGCAGCAGAGCATCCCTGAGTCGATAGGCCTCGACCTGCCTTTCCAGGATCCGTTGAATCGCTTCCGCGTCGGCCTGGGTGGTCTCCACCAGGGTTTCGACCCGGGGCGGTGGGACGACCATCTCCCGGCCCACTAAAAAGCCGATCACCCCTCCGACCGACAGGACAATCAGGATGTAAAGGTATGGTTTCATGATCGGGCCTCAAGTGTGATCTTTCTGGGGCACTTGTCAAGATTTTTGTGGTCCGGCGCCACCAGTCTCCTTTCGAGTTGTCAGGTTGGCCCGGTCTCTGTATATTGGGGCTATCCAGTGCACACCAAAAGGCTTACACTTGGCAAGCATTCGCCCGGCCCGTTGACAGGAAAAAGGTCCATGAGGTTGCGTCTCCGTGCATTTCTGGTCGTTTCCCTCTTCCTGGCCGCTTCAGGAAACCCGGTATCTGCGGCGGAAAAAGCGGATCCGAAAGTCAACTCCCTGTTCCCCTTGGGTGGCCAGCCGGGAACGAGTTTCGAGGTGCGAATTCGAGGAGAGAATCTGGGCAGCGTCTATGGTGTCTGGTTCGACTGCGACGCGATTGAGGCGGAAGTCCGGAAAATAGAGAAGACGGTTGAAGAGGTCGACGTCGTTCAACAGGCCGGCACCACGGCCAAGGACACCAAGGAGTTCCACCACGTCGTCCTGAAACTCGACGTGGACCACAAGGCGGCTGTGGGTGCCCATACGTTTCGACTGGTCTCCCGCCAGGGACTTTCGAGCCCGCTGGCGTTGCTGGTCAATCCGGAGCCGCAGATCCAGGAGAGCGGGCAATCCATCAATTCCCCGCAGAGTGCCCAGCCCATCACGTTTCCGGTGGTTGTCAACGGCAGGCTCGGTCACCCCGGCGAGCTCGACTACTATGCTTTTGAAGTCGGCGAAGGACAACACCTGCGTTTTGAAGTGATCACCTCCACCTTTGCCGCCGCTACCGTGGCCGGCGACCCCCAACTGATCCTCTACGAGCCCACGGGAAGCTGGTTCGATCCTCAGCGGATCCAGCGGTTGGAGGTCAGGGACGAAACGGGCCCCGGTCCGGGAAATCACCAGTGGGTGACCTCTCATTTCCTGCCGAGATTGATTCGCCGATTCGACCGAAAGGGGCGCTATTTGGCGGAGGTCGGGACCTTGGAAGGTCAAGGAGGCCCCGACTTTTCCTACCAGCTTCGGGTCATTCCCACGCCGGCACGGGATTCGGGAGCCAACCACCGCCGTTTTCCGGGCGATCCCGCCCACGGTTCAAGTCCCCTTGTCTGGCAGGAGCGGGACTTTTCCAGGAGGATCGATCGCGACCACCTCACCCGTTTGTGGTCGCGGGCGATCCGGATCCCGGAACCGGGCCAGGAGGGCAAGACCGCCGCAGGCTCCAAGGATGTCGCTCGCCCGGAAAAATCCAATCGGTCACCATTGGCGGAAACCATCGATCCATCCAACAGGCTTCGGTTGCCGAGCCCCACGCGGGAAGAAGAACCGAACGATTGGGCCTCGCGGGCGGCGGAACTGTCCATACCCGTGACCGTCGAGGGGGCCATACAACATCCGGGTGACGTGGACATCTTTCGATTCAAAGCGGGATCGGGACAGGCCCTGGCCTTCGAAATCGAGACACCGGACACCGTGCCGCCCTTCTTCAATCCGCACCTGATTGTCGTGGACGATACGGGAACGGAACTGGTGAGCAACATCTACCGGGAAGTGGCAGGCGTGGGAGACGACTGGATCAAGTCCATAAAGGCCAAGACCGTTTACACCTTCGAGCAAGCGGGGGAGTATTTCCTGCAGATTCGCGATCTGACCACCCGAAGAGCCGCCCCGCACTTCCGATATCGCGTGCTGGTTCGCCCGCAGGTGCCCCACATTGGAGAGGTTGCCGTCAAAATGGGGAGAGGAGAAGTGGTCGATCACATCAACTTGCGGAGTGGAGAATCCCGGAAGCTCACCGTGGTGACCGAGCCGGAGGAGGGCTTTGACGGGGAAATCGCCCTGACACTGGAGAATCTTCCGACCGGGGTGCAAGCTCTTGCCGCGGCGACGACCACGGCGAACCCTCGCCTGTTGGAGACGGGAAACGGACGCGGTGCAATGCACAAGGAGCGATTTTTCCCGCCTCGTCATTTGGCCACCATGGTCCTGGTAGCCGGCCGGGACTCTCCCGCAACGCCGATGCCCCAACGAATCCGATTGAGGGCTCGGCCCATTGTGGATGGGAAGGTCGGCAAGGCGCTGGCGGTGCAGGAAATCCTCTTGATGATCTGTCGTCCGGAGACAGAGCAGGTTACGATGGCCGACACGAACTGAGACGCATTCCAATTCACTGGACGGGGAAATTGTTTTGAGCACAGGACTAAAAA
>JAPPFQ010000219.1 GCA_028875135.1 Acidobacteriota bacterium | reverse complement strand
CATCCTTGCAAAGCTCGACCGACTTTGCTCATATATTTCCGGGACGCAACACTAGTTTGAACTATTATAGTTAGTATTAAATTCTCAGGAAATTCTTCAATAGACTGTTGCCGTCCCTACCACCCCTTCCAGCTCCCGTCCTCGTGGCGGTATTGCCGGAAAGGCAGGGGCTGGTATTCCATCTTGGCGATGTCCTGCTCCTTGACCTCGACTCCCAGCCCCGGCAGGTCGGTCACGTTGACGTACCCGTCCTTGATCTTCCATTCGTGCTCCACGAAGCGGTCGAACAGATCCCAATAGCCGGTCTCCTGGATCAGGAAGTTGTTCATCACCGAATCGGCAGCCAGGCTGGCGCCGTAGTAGAGCGGCCCGCCTCCGATGTGGGGGGCCATCAGCATCTGGTTCTGCTCGGCGGCCTTGGCGATCTCCAGCAGCGAAGTGATCCCGAAGGCGTGCAGCGTGTCCGGCTGCAGCACGGCGCAGGCCCGCTGGTCGATAATGGGTTTGAAGTCGTTCAGGGTAAAGAGCTTCTCTCCGGTGGCAATGGGCACCGGGCTGTTCCTGGAGACCGCCAGCAAGGCATCGATGGAGCCCACCTTGACGGGTTCTTCCAGAAAGAGCGGCTTGTAGGGGGCCACCCGGCGGGCATAGTCGATGCTGAGCTCCGGGGTGGGGCTTCCATGGGTGTCCAGCAGGATGTCGAAGTGGGGGCCCATGGCGCTGCGCATGGCCTCCACGCAGGCCACGCTGTGGGCCACGGCGGCCTCGTCCATGGGCCAGGTGCGGGTCTCCAGGGGATTCCCCTTGACCCCGGCAAAGCCGGCTTCGGCCACGCTCCTGGCTTTCTCCACGGCCGCCTCGGGGCTGTCGAACAGGGCGCCCCCGGTGTAGACCCTGACCTTGTGGCGTTTGCGGCCTCCCAGGATGGTGTGGATGGGCACCCCCCAGGCCTTGCCAGCGATATCGTAGAGCGCGATGTTGATGGCCGCGATGGCCGTGCCGAAGGTGGCCCCGCCCTTCCAGGGGAGCCGGTTCTGGATGTCCTCCGTCAACCGGACCACGCCCAGCGGATCCTGTCCGATCAGCAGAGGCTTCCACTCGTGCAGGGTGGCCTCTACAGAAGGCACCAGCCACTCGCCGCTGCCCTCGCCCCAGCCCACGATGCCGGAATTGGTGGTGATCTTCAGGAAAAGCCAGGGCTTGGCCGTGCTTGAAATGAGTTCTCCGGTGCCGGGATCGCGAATTTCCTGACCGGTCGGGACCGAAAATTTGTAGGTCTGGATCCCGGTAATCTTCATGGCGCCTTTACCTCCTGATTGTGCGTAGCTGCTCTCCGGGGCCACTCCCAGGGCCAGGCCTGCCGACCCGGCCTGGACCATGAAACCGCGGCGAGACACCCGCTGCCCCTCGCTTGCCGGCTGGTTCATAGCACACCCTCTCGATTCAAGGATAGTATCCGTCTGAAGGATCCCAGCGTGGAAGTCGCATCTCCATCGACCGGGCTTTCCGGACGCCCGGGCGGTAAGTCCTACTGGGGGTTGGAATGACTGAGCGACCCCCAAAACTTAGCCCTTTCCGGACCGATTGTAAAGCGCCGGAGAGGGGACGGGTGCAGTACAATGCGTCCGGAGGTGAGCCGTGGGCAGAGGAATCATCCTTGGGGCGGTCGCCATTGCATTGCTGCCGGCTACATGGTTGCCGGCACAGGATCAGGGCTTCCTCGAGACCCACCCGGAACTGGGGCTCCAGTTGCGGGAGGGCCTGCAACGTCTCCATCAATACGACCTGGAGCAGGCTGATCGCATCTTCACCCGGATGGCGAAAGACCACCCGGATCGTCCCATCGGCTATGTGTACCTGGGGGAAATCTTCTGGTGGAAGGCGCTGCTGGACAAGCGCAACAAGCGGCTGGCCCGCTCCTTTGACAAGCACACCAATCAAGCCATCGACAAGGGCAAGGCCCTGCTGAAAAAGGATGAGGGAGACTTCTACGCCCGGCTCTACCTGGCCAAGGCCTTCGCCAATCGTTCCCGGTACAAGGTCACCGTTACAAGCAGCTACCTGGGCGCCATGCTGGCGGGCTTGAAAGGCAGATACCACAACGCCCTGGCCGCCGAGCTGCGCCCGGACTACATCGACTGCCTGATAGGCATCGGCGGCTTCAACTACTTCAGCGGAGCCCTGCCGGCCGTCATCAAGCCCTTTGCGTTTCTGATCGGCGCCCGAGGCGATCGGGAATTGGGGCTCAGGCAGTTGGAGACGGTCGCCGAAAAGGGAGAATACGGCCAGACCACGGCCAAGATTGTCCTGTTGGGGGTGTACTACAGCGAGCGACGCTACGACGACTACAGCGACCTGCTGTTCCGCATGATCGAGCAGTATCCCTCCAACCCCGTCTTCTACACCTGGCTGGGCAACGCCTTCGTCCAGCGGAAGCGGGTCGAGGAGGGGATTGGCGTATTCAACCAGTGGATCGAGGAGTCGGGAAAGGAAGGCTCCCCCAGGCGTCCGCTGAAGTTCCTGGAAATCGAGAAAGGCAAGCTGGAGTTGCGCAAGGGCCGGTCGTAGGCGCCGGGGCCCAGTCACAGGAGGAAGGACATGCAGAACGAAGATCCCCTGAATGGTCGGATACGTCAGATCCTGTCAAGCCGAAGGAGGATTTCCGAGCGGAAGATGTTCGGCGGCGTCTGCTTCATGATCAACGGGAACATGTGCGTCGGAACCTGGAAGGGATCGCTCATCGTGCGGCTTGACAAGAAGAACCACGACGAAACGCTTGCCGAACCCCACACCAGGCCGGCCGACATGAATGGCCGCACCATGAAGGGATGGGCCCTGGTGGAGCCGGCCGGCATCGAATCCGAGAATGATCTGACAGCCTGGGTAGACAGAGCCACCACCTTCGCCGAATCCCTCCCGCCCAAGTAAAACCTCCAAACCCCCGGTCTGACACCGGAGCCACCCGGGAACGCGGGCGTCCCGCCCGCATGCACTGCCGCAGCGAGCCGCTTAGTTTCCCTGCAGTGTAGCACCCGGCCACCCTGCCGTCCGTAACCCCATGGGCTTAGCCGAAGCAGAGTCCCAGGAGGAGGCACCCCCCCGGGAGCGCGGGCGTCCCGCCCGCATGCACTGCCGCAGCGAGCCGCTCAG
>JAPPFQ010000182.1 GCA_028875135.1 Acidobacteriota bacterium | reverse complement strand
TTCATTATGAACATCGATGCACAGGATGCACAGGATTAACAGGACGAGAACTTCCTGCACAGGAGGCTGGCTCTGCAGATGATCCGCTACGGGCCTACGGATGCCCAGGATTGCAGGACGCCAGACTGCCAAGACCAAATCCTGTATATCCTGTGCATCCATGTAGTTGAAAAAACATGGATAGACAGGATGCACAGGATTAACAACGCCCCCTATTCACGTCTCCTACCTGCGGAATTTTGCAAGAGGCCCAGCTCATCAATCCGTTGATTTGTGTTCATTCGTGGTTCGTCGTTCTCCTTCCGGCCCTTGACCGATCCCCCTCGATCCGTCTCAAAGTCCTAAGTGACCCTTCGTCGTCCTTCGTGAACGACTCTTTTTTAGCCTCCGGGGATGACCCTCGATTGTTTCGAATGGGGCAATGGAGCCCATTTCGCCGGCGACACTTGTGTTCGACAAAGTGATGGAATTGGCGCGGCGCCAGTGCTACGCTTGACCCGCTCAAAGGTCTCGGTTTCGGGCTGGTACCGACGGGACGTACCACTACTGCCAGGGAGGGTTTGCACCACATGCTGATTGTCGATTCCCACGTCGATATTGCTCACAATGCCCTTGAATGGGACCGGGACCTGTTGCAGAGCATTGCCGGGATCCGGGAATCGGAAGCCGGCATGGGCCAAAAGGGCCGGGGCCTCAACATGGTCAACTACGAAGAGCAGCGCAGGGGAGACATAGGGCTCTTTTTCGTTACGGTTGCCTGCCGGATCGCGTCGATGGGGAAACGCTTCTCCGGCGTGCGAAACCAGGATATCGCCTATGCCAAGTGCCGCGGCGAGCTGGCCTACTACCGCCTGATGGAGGCCAAGGGCGTGCTCCGCCAGGTTCGGGACCGCCAGGGTCTGGAGGCCCATTTGAAGGACTGGGGTCGGGATTCCGGGTCCACGCCCCTGGGGTTCGTGCTCACCATGGAGGGAGCCGACGGCATCGTTTCTCCCGAGCAGGTTCCGGTGTGGTGGGACGAAGTTTTGCGGGGGTTGAGCCTTTGCCACTACGTCGTCAGCAGCTATTCCCACGGGACCCAGGCTCCGGGCGGCCTGACGCCTCGCGGAAGGCCCCTGCTGAATGCGCTGGAGGCAGCCGGCATGCTGCTGGACCTGACCCACCTGGCCGATCAGGCCTTCTGGGAAGCCCTGGACGCCTTTGGAGGCCGTGTGCTGGCCACCCACAACTGTTGCCGGTCCCTCTGCGACCATGACCGCCAGTTCGAGGACAGCCAGATCCGCGCCATCGTGGAACGCTCCGGGGTCATCGGGGTGGCCCTGGACGACTGGATGCTCTCACCCTTGTGGGACCGCCAGGCCATCGACAACAGCGGAATAACGCTGGAAACGGTGGCCGACCACATGGACCACATCTGCCAGGTGGCGGGCAACTGCAACCACGTCGGGATCGGGACCGATCTGGATGGGGGCTATGGGAAAGAGCAGGCTCCCTGCGACATGGACACCATCGCCGACCTGCAGCGCATCCCCGAGATCCTCCGAAGACGGGGATACGCCGATGCGGACGTCGCCAGGGTGATGCATGGGAACTGGATCGAGTTTCTCAGAAGCAGTTGGAGTTGATTCCCGGACGCCAAGGGGGTCGGCGGTCGCCGCGGCTGCTTGTTCGCGGAGCCACTGAGAATTAAATGAAGATCGAACCGCTCATTTCACCGGACGCCTTCGTCGGCCTGGAGGGACTGACCCACCTTTGCACGGGTGGGGAGTCTCCCTGGATGAAGAGCCACCAGTCGGTCTATGCCGATTTCGCCCGCTTGAAGAGCTTGGGCTATGACGGGCGGGGAGAGGTGGCCGACCGGACCGAGGCCTGCCGGAAGAAGGTGGCCCGGTTGTGGAACGTTCCCGCCGGCAGAGTCGCCTTCATGCCCTCGGCGTCGGAGGGAATGAACTGGCTGGCTCGAGGATTGGACTGGAGCGCCGGGGACAACGTCGTGACCACCGGCGTGGAGTTCCCCTCGGTGGGATACGCCTGGCGGTCTCTGGAATCCCGGGGCGTAGAGGTCCGAAGAGTTCCCCATTGCAGATGGAAAGTCAGGGAGGAGGACCTGCTGGCTGCCGTCGACGACCGCACCCGGGTGCTGGCCGTGAGCCAGGTCAGCTTCTACACCGGTCAGTGCCTGGACTTGCACCGCCTGGCCGAGGTTGCCTCCCGGCGGGGCGTCCTGCTGGCCGTGGACGCCACCCATGCCTCGGGCGTGGTGGAGGTTCCGGCGGGCGTGACCGACCTGTGCGTGAGCAGTTCCTACAAGTGGATGCTGGCCACCCACGGGGTGGCCCCCTGCTACCTGAGCCCGAGGGCCGAGAACCGCACGGCCGCAACCTGCTTCGGCTGGCGCAACCTGGTGGCCTGGCCCCGGGATCGCATGGAAGTCGTCCCGGACGTACCGGTCCGGCCCATGCCGGAAAAGATGGAGCCCGGCAACCCCAGCCTGGTGTCGGTGATGTTTCTGAACAACGCCCTGAAGGTTCTGCTGAGCACCGGCATGGATCGTATCCAGGAACATGCCAGGCAGTTGTCGGCAAGGATCGCGGCCGGCCTGGAGAGGCTGGGACACACCGTCATCACACCCGGCCAGTCCTCAGCCCGTTCCGGAAACACCTGCTTCCTGTCCGACGAGGCCGGGTCGATTCGCGATCATCTCCGGAGCCGAAAAATTCTGGTTTGGGGGGAGTTGGGCCGAGTGCGGATCTCCGGGCACCTCTACAACGGCAGCCGGGACGTGGACCGCCTGCTGGCGGCTTTGGCAGAGATTTGAAGTGGAGGAGTTCTGCGCCGTTCTCAGGCCCCCGTCGAGAAACACAGCTAGCGGGAATCCGTCGATTGGAGGAGTGATGCAAGCTGGCCGAAAGTGGCTTTCTGTCGCTCTGGTTGTCCTGGTTTCATGGGGAAGCGCCGCAGGGGCTGTCCCTGCAGCCGCATCTGTGGAAAGGGTAGAAAGCCGGGAGAGCCTGGACTACTTCATCATCGTGACCGGCAGCGAACTGCTCCAGGGTGTCTACGCCGATCAACACACCCAGTTCATCACCAGGACCCTGGGACCTTGATTTCGTCGCGATAAACGATCTCACGGATGCGGCGACGCTCGCCC
>JAPPFQ010000576.1 GCA_028875135.1 Acidobacteriota bacterium | reverse complement strand
CAAGAACGTCTTCCTGGTGAACTCCAGCGACGACGGCGCCACCTGGACACGGCCGCGCATGCTGACCACGGTCTACGGGCAAACCTTCGGCTATCCGGCGGTTCAGAGCGACGGCACCGCGGTGGTGGTCCACGATACCCGCTACGGTCCGGGGCCGCCGGGAAGCCGCGCCATGGTCAGCCGGGATGAGGGTCAAACCTGGGAGGATGAAGTCTACTACCTGGACTCCACCAACTTCACCGGCAGCTACAGCGCCAGCCTGGTGCTGGAAGACGACACCATTCTGACCATCGCCGCCTCTTCGGTGGGGGGCTCCTGGGATGCGGTCCGGGACAAGACCGACCTCTACGCCATCCGCTGGAAACCGGTCAAGGACGGGCAGTCGACTCAGTAGAGGCAGTCTGTCCTGAGGAGAGCCGCCGGACCGGGCGGGCTGCTTGGAGAGGTTCCGGCCTCAATAGTTGGTGAAAGCGCCGTCGCGCCGGCGGAAGTGGGGAGCCTCCCAGGACAGCGGGGGATAGCGGCGGGCAGCCTCTTCGTCGAACTCGATCCCCAGACCGGGACCCTGCGGCAGCGGGAAGCCGTCGCCATGCAGTTCAAGCTGCTTCGGAAACAGGTCCCGGGGAAGGTGGGGCATCTGCCAGTTGTATTCCAGCACGGCGAAGTTGTGGACGGCCGCGCACAGGTGCACGGAGGCGGCCAGGCAGATGGTCCCCTGAGGCGTGTGGGGCACGATGTCGAGGTAATGGGCCTCGGCCATGGCGGCCACCTTGCGGCTGGCCGTGAAACCGCCCACGTTGCAGACGTCCAGGCGAACGTAGTTGGCCAGCCCGCGTTCGATGAAGGGAGCGAAGGGGTAAATTCCCGAAAACTCCTCTCCGATGGCGAAGGGCATCGGCGTCATGGCCCTGAGAGCCGCGTAGGCATCCGGGCTCTCCGAGCGGATGGGCTCTTCCAGGAACATGAGGTCCACGTCCCGGATGCGCTGGCAGAAGGCGGCGGCCTCGGCCACGTTGAGGCGGTGGTGGTAGTCGATGGCCAGTCGAATCCTGGGTCCCACCCGCTTGCGGGCCTCCCGGATCTGATCGGCCGTCCAATCGATGGACTCCCAGGGCTCGAAGATGCTGTCCCGGTCCTGGCGGAAGTCGGGGTCTCCGGTCTCGGGGGCGAAGCGGATGGTCCTCCAGCCCTTGCTGACCAGGTCCTCGGCTTGATCGGCGTAGCTGTGGCCGGCCCCGGCCGGTCCGTCGATATAGCAGGTGACCTGCTGGCGGGTGGCTCCCCCCAGCAATTGCCAGACGGGGGTGTTCAGGTGCTTTCCCAGGATGTCCCAAAGGGCGATGTCGATGGCGGAAGTGACGGCGGCAATGATGGTTCCGCCTTCGTAGTACTGTCCCCGGTACAACTCCTGGTTGATGTCCTCGATGCGGCGGGGGTCCTGGCCGACCAGAAACCGGCGCATGTGCTCGATGGCTCCGGTCATGGCCAGCTCGCGGGTGGTGGTGCCGCCCTGGCCGATGCCGTGGATGCCCCGGTCTGTCTCGACTTTGACCACCAGCAGGTTTTTGCCCTGGACACCCACGAAAAAGGTCTTGATGTCGGTAATCTTCATGTCTGTTCCTTCCCGGGCCACGGCCGCGGATCGGCTGGAGCGTTCATCATAGGCCAAGCGCCGTTTCAAGGGAAGAGAGGCTAGAGAGGAGTTGACGGCGTGGATCTGGACAGCCGCCGGTGGGACGCGCGCTACGGACGGGACCTGATCTCCGGGCATGCCCCCCGGTTTAAGGATGCGGTGGTGGTCTCCTCCCCCAGCGCCATGGCCCTGGTGGAGCCTCTGCTGGTCCACCGCCCGCTCCAGGTGGTGTTTCAGCGGGGCATGCACGATTCCATCCTGGAGGAGATGCTGGCGGCTCTTCCCGAGGCGAAACGCATGCTGGCGATCGGCGGCGGCAATGCGCTGGACGTGGGCAAGTACCTGGCCTGGAAAAAGGGATGGCCCCTGGTCATGATTCCCACCATCGTCTCCACAGGAGCCGTCTTCCAGTCTCCGCTGGCCTTGAGGCGCCCGGAACGGTTCGAGTGGATCATGGGGACGGTCGCACCCGAGTATCTGCTGTTCGACTACGGCGTCATCCGCCAGGCCCCGGCCCACCTGAATTGTTCCGGCATGGCCGAGTGCATCTGTTATCTTGGCCAGGTGGGGGCCTGGAAGTGGTGGCTGGACCAAAACCTGGAAGCCCCGGCCTGGGACCAGGGGGTGGCCGATGAGATCCTGGAGTGGGTCGAGAGCCGCGTGCGGGAATACCGTCGGAGTCTGGATGAAAACGGCCAGCCCCGGGAAGCGGGCATCCGAGTCGCGGCCGAGGTCAACCGGGAGCGTTACGACCTGAAGCTCCACTCCCTCAAGGTGGGACACAGTCTGGACCACGCCTTCTGCATCACCTTCGAGTGGGTCCACGGCCGCGAACTGCTGCATGGGGAAGCGGTGGCGCTGGGATCGATGATCAACGCCTGGCTCTACGATTGGGGGTTCGATCGGACCAAGGAACTGTTGGAGGCATGCCGCACCCGTTTTCGTCCGGCCGAGATCGGATGCACCCGCCAGGAGGTGCTGGAAGCGCTGAACCAGGTGGCGGCCTTTGCCGACCTGGTCGGACACCCTCGGAATTATTTTCACTATCGCGGCCTGGACCGCGAGACCTTCGATGCCATGATGGCCGCAATCGAGGCGTAGACTATGTATGGGAGCCGGGAGGCGCATACGCGGCCCGGTTGCGGCTGAACGGAAGTCACGGATGGATCCATCCGGGAAAGGAGCAGCGGAATGAAACGACGTGAATTCGTAACCACCGCCCTGGCTGCAGGGCTGGCGTCGGGTGGGGCGCCCTCGCGGGCGCTGGGCCTGGCTCCGCCCTCTGCCGGGCTCAAGGGGGGCGGGGCCAAAAAGAGGCCCCGGGTCATGTTCTATCACGACAGCCGCCACCCGGCGGTCTACATGTACGAACCGCCCATGGAGAAGGAGGAGTTCGAGGCGGCGGTGGACGAGATCGTGGGCACGCCCGTGGATGCCTTGATGTACGGGCTTGCCGACGGGCGAACCATGTTCCACGACACCAAGGTCAGCGAGGTCCTGGGGGATCCGGTGAAGAAGTGGCCCCAC
>JAPPFQ010000077.1 GCA_028875135.1 Acidobacteriota bacterium | reverse complement strand
GGCCAGGCGATCGCCGTCCTCGATTCCGGAGTCGACGCCACCCACCCCTTCCTGGCAGGCAAGGTGGTTTCCGAGGCCTGTTACTCGGGATCGGCGGATGGAACCTCGCTTTGTCCGGGGGGAGCCGGCGAATCCGTCCTGCCCGGCTCGGGGGCGCCCTGCCCGCCGAACCTGAGCGACTGCTTTCACGGCACCGCGGTGGCCGGGGTGGCGGCCGGCCACGGGACGGAGTTTTCCGGGGTGGCCCGCGACGCCAGGATCATCGCCATCCAGGTCTTCTCGCAGTGCGGCGAGGACTGCATCGATTCAGCCAACAGCGACTGGCTGGCGGGGGTGGAGCGGGTCCTCGAGCTCGGCGCCAGCTTCGAGGTCGCCGCCGTCAACATGAGCTTCAGCTCATCCGTTTCCGAACCGGACAACTGCGACACCAACTTCCCGGCCGTCAAGGCCGCCATGGACAATCTGCGCGCTGCCGGAATCGCCCCCGTTGCCGCCTCCGGGAATGAGGGGTCCAGCAGGCGGATCAACTTCCCCGGCTGTATCTCGGGCGTCATCAGCGTGGGGTCGGTCAACCAGTTCGGCGACGACCCCACCCCTGACCAGGTCTCCCGCTTCTCGAACAGCTCTCCGGCGCTCGACCTGCTGGCCCCGGGCTCGGGCATCGACACCTCGGTCCCCGGCGGTGGGTTCGACCGCTTCAGCGGCACCTCCATGGCCGCCCCCCATGTCTCCGGCGCCTGGGCGCTGCTCAGGTCCAAGGCCCCGACAGCCTCGTTGGCGGATCTGCTCTCCGTGCTGACCCAAACCGGCGTCCCCGTCGCCGATTCCCGAAACAACCTCATCCGGCCCCGCATCCAGGTCGATGCCGCCCTCGACGCCCTCCTGCCCCGGATGTCCTATGCCTCCGGCACCCGCCTGTCACTGACCGCAAGGCCCGAACCCGGCTACCGCTTCACCCTCTGGCGGGGATGCGACGAGGAGGAGGGCAACCGCTGCGTGGTCGCGATGGATGGGGCCAGAAGGGTCACCGCGGTCTTCGAACCGCTGGGGGAAAACCACCCGAACCTCATCACGACCTCGCTTGCGGGTCCTTCGAGGGTGACTGTCGGCGCCGAAGCCGCCATTGCCGCCGGGATCCACAACCAGGGCCCTGTCGCCGCCGGCCCCTTCCGGCTGGGCTTCTATCTCTCCCAAAACCCCGAGATCACGGCCGATGACGCCTGGTTTGCGGCCTGCACCTACGAGGAGGGCCTGGAGGCAGGTCAGACGGCCACCTGTCGGCGGTCCTTTCCCGTCCCCCTCGAGGTCCCCCCCGGCCGCTATTACCTGGGAGCGGTTGTGGACGATCTCGACCGGGTGGCCGAGAGAAGCGAGACCAATAACGCTTTGGCGGCCGCCTCCGGCCCCATCGAGGTGCTGGCCTCCAGGTTTTCCTCCCGCTCCTTCATCCCGGTCATCCTGAGCGCCGAGGGACGGCGGGGCTCCTTCTATACCTCCGAGCTGATCCTGACCAACCGGGGAAGCCGGGAGGCCCACGTCGACTACACCTACACGGCCCATGCCGGCGGGGGAAGCGGCAGGGCCTCGGACACCCTGCGTCCGGGAGAGCAGAAGATCCGGCGCGACGCCTTCGACTATCTCAGGCGCCTGGGCGCGCCCGTGAGAGGCTCGGGCAACCGGATCGGGACCCTGGGAGTGGAAGCGCTGTCCTCTGCCGGGGTGGGGTTGTTGGTCCGGACCTCGACCCGGGTGCCCGAGGGCCGGGCCGGACTCGCCTACCCGGGAATCGCCGTCGAAGACGGATTCCACGATCCGGTCTATCTGTGCGGGCTGAGGCAGAACTCGCGGGACCGCTCCAACCTCGCCCTCCAGCACATGGGGACCGCCGAAGACGGCCCCCTCACCCTGACGACCTGGGTCTTTTCCGGAGAGGCGGACGATCACCGGATACGGGTCCTGGAGGAGGTGACCCTCCAGCCGGGCGGGTTCCATCAGTTCACCGGGGTGCTGGGCAGGGTCCGCAACGGCTACGCCTACGTGGAGAGTTCCAGCGGCGACGCCCCCTTCTACGCCTACGGCGTCATCAACGACCAGGCCAACTCCGACGGCTCCTTCGTCTTTCCGGTCACGCCCTACTCATTGGAGGCGACCCTGCGCCACACCCTGCCGGTGATCGTCGAAGCGGGAGAGTTCACCAGCGAGCTGACGGTGACCAACTTCTCCGGCCAAACCAAGACCCTCCGGTTCGACTTCGTCGCCGACGGGCTCACCACACCCGACCGCACGGCCCGCTTTGCGCTGACCCTCGACCATGGCGAGCAGCGGATCATCCCCGACGTCATCCACACCGAGATGCGCCGCAAGGGCGTCGAGGGCATCCCGCGGAGGAGAGGCGGCCTGGCCGGGGCGCTGTTCGCCACGGCGGAGAGGGGGGACATGAGCGGGATCGTCATCGGGGCCCGCACCGGCTCCTCCGACGGACGCGGGGGCCGGTACGGCGTCTTCTACAACGCGGTGCCCGACGGGGCCGCCTTTACCGGGACCGCCTGGGTCGACGGCCTCCGGCAGGATGGGAAGAATCGCAGCAACCTGGCCCTGGTCAACACCGGAGAGGTCGACTCGAGCCCAAGCGTCTTCGAGCTCGAGATCTACGACGGAGACACCGGCCGGCTGGTCCGGACGGTCACGACCGAACCGCTCCCCGCGCGGCGGTGGCATCAGATCAACGGCATTCTGGCCAACCATGCCCGGGGAACTACCCAAGGGTATGTCCGCGTCCGCAAGACCTCCGGCAACAACCCCTTCCTGGCCTACGGGGTGGTCAACGACGGCGGAGCTCCGGGAGAACGCAGCGGCGACGGGGCCTACCTGCCGGCGCGGGAGTAGCCCATGGCTTGCGGGAAAGGCTTCCAGGAAAGAAGGGGAGCAAAGGATCGCCGGCATTGAAGTGGTCGATGGCTGGCGTTGGGATTCCTGGCGGCCGGCCTTGCCGAGACGAGACCGGCGTGAACGGGTAAGCGACTGCCGGTCCCAGCAAAAAACGGACCTGGGAACATACTGACCGCTGCAACGATTGTTGCGTTGGTTCCCAGGTCAAAAGCGAGGCCTCTTGAATCTTCCTCCCACGAAAACCTCCCGTTCCCGCAGAGCTCGCCCGCTCCG
>JAPPFQ010000711.1 GCA_028875135.1 Acidobacteriota bacterium | reverse complement strand
ACCAAACGGTGCGCACATGACACTCCGGGAGCGGCTGGAGAAGCACCGGAGCCAGCCGGCCTGCGCCGCCTGCCACCTGAAGATGGACGCCCTGGGCTTCGGGTTGGAAAACTATGATGCTGTGGGAGCCTGGCGGACGGAAGACGGCGGGGTTCCGGTGGACACCGCTGGAGAGTTGCCGGGCGGACGCTCCTTTCAGGGACCGAAGGATCTCAAGGCGCTGCTGGCCGACACGGAGCGCGACGCATTCGTTCGCTGTCTCACCGAAAAAATGTTAACCTACGCCTTGGGAAGAGGCCTGGAACCCTACGACAAGCCTGCGGTGGACCGGATCTGCCTGGAGTTGGAAAACAACGGCTTCAGATTCAGTCAACTGGTCCAATCGATCGTCGAGAGCCTGCCGTTCCAAATGAGGACCACCAACGGAGGAGGATCATGACGCCACGACATCTTCCACGCCGAACCTTTCTGCGTGGGATGGGAGTAGCCATCGGACTTCCCTGGCTGGATGCCATGGTGCCCGCCTTTGCAGCCAAGGCGCCGACCCCGGCCGATTCACCGACCCGCCTGGCCTTTGTCTATGTTCCCAACGGGATCATCATGTCCGACTGGACGCCGGCCAGCGAGGGCGCCGACTTCGAACTGCCGTCCATCCTTCAGCCACTGAAAGATTACCGGGACGACTGTCTGTGGCTCAGCGGACTGACCCACAACAACGGCCGTGCCCTCGGCGACGGTCCGGGCGACCACGCGCGGGCCGCGGCTTCCTATCTCACCGGAGTCCATCCCAGGAAGACCCAGGGAGCGGATATCCGAAACGGCATCTCGGTGGACCAGATTGCGGCTCAGGCCGTCGGCGGCCAGACCCGGTTCGCCTCCCTGGAATTGGGGCTTGAACATACCCGACTGGTCGGCAATTGCGATTCCGGTTACAGTTGCGCCTACAACAACAGCATTTCCTGGCGCAGCCCCACCAGTCCCATGCCGCCCGAGGTCAGTCCGCGCTCCATCTTCAATCGCCTCTTCGGCGCCCCTCGGGATGCGGACCAGACCCGCAAAACCGGCGCCAAGGACCGGGCCAGCATTCTGGACCTGGTCCAGGACGAGACGCGCAGTCTCTTCAATCGCCTGGGTCCGGTGGACCGCCGCAAGCTGGACGAATACCTGTTTGCTGTCCGCGACATCGAGAAACGGATCGAGTCGCTCGAGAACGCACCGGCCGATCTGGTGCCGGACATGGACATACCCGAAGGCATCCCCATCGATTTTGCCGAGCACCTGCGGCTCCTGTTCGATCTGCAGACGGTGGCGTTCCAGACGGACCTAACCCGCATAACGACCCTGATGATGGGGCGGGAAGGCAGCAATCGCACCTACCGGGAGATTGGCGTATCCAATGCTCACCACGGACTCACTCACCACCAGGGGAATCAGTCCAAGATCGAGCAGATCATCAGGATCAACCGCTACCACACACAACAGTTTGCCTACTGGCTGGGACAACTGAAGTCGATTCCCGAGGGCGACGGCAGCCTGCTGGACAACCTGATGATCGTCTACGGCAGCGGTCTCAGCGACGGCAACGAGCACCTGCATCACGACCTGCCGGTGATGGTCGCCGGACGGGGTTCGGGCAGTCTCCATCCCGGCCGCCATATCCGCTACCCCGACGAGACACCGTTGACCAACCTTTACATGACTCTGCTGAGCCACATGGGCATCCATCCCGAGTCGATCGGCGACAGCAACGGCCAACTGAAGCTTCTGTCGGAGATTTGAACCTGGTCTGCCGGTGGCGAATTCCGCACTCAACAAATTCCGAGCCGTGATCGGGAGCGCGGTCGTAGTCACGCTCCTGGCCATCAGCGCGCCAATGCCCGCCGAAACCCTCTTCAACGGCCGCCCTTCGCTGATTCTGGAGGGCCGGGCCGCTCGGTTGGTCGTGGATCTCGGCGGAGGCTCGCTGGCGGACTTCCGCTTGAGCGGTCACTCCGTCAACCCTCTCCAATGGGACCCGGGGGAATCGGCGGCCTTGAAACCCCTGGGCCACTTCCTCTGCCTGGATCGCTGGGGTGCCCCCTCCGAAGCCGAAGAACGCAACGGAATGTTCTTTCACGGGGAAGCTACCCGGGTCGAGTGGACAGTTCACAATGGACCGGCCCGCAAGAGTGAAGCCGTGGAAGCAACCCTGTCGGCCCGGCTTCCCATGGCCGGACTCGAGGTCTTGCGGACCGTTCGCCTGTCCGACTCCTCGGCGAGCTGCATCGTCTCCGAAAGCGTTACCAACAGAAACAAGCTGGGGCGTATCTACAACATGGTCCAGCACCCGACGATCGGCCCCCCGTTCCTGGACGAGGGCACTCTGGTCGACAGCAACGCCCGCAAGGGCTTCATGCAGACCAGCCCCCTGCCCAATCCGGAGGAGCCGGCGGTTTATTGGCCCCAGGCGCTCAAGCAGGGTCAACCGCTGTCGCTGCGCCGACTGGCGGACGACTCCGACCCCAACGTGGTCTCTTTCGTCTTTGACGAGGACCTTGGCTGGATCACCGCCAGCAGCCCCTCGCAGGGGTTGTTGATCGGGTACCTGTGGAGCACCGCCGAATACCCCTGGCTCAACATCTGGCGCCACTCGGAAAACGGCAAACCGCAGGCGCGGGGCCTGGAGTTCGGAACCAGCGGACTGCACCAACCCTTCCCCATCCTGGTCGATAAGGGCAGGATCTTCGGTCGACCGCTCTACGTTCACCTGGACGCCGGTCAGACCACGGTGCGGTCTTATCTGGCTTTCCTGTTCGAGATCCCGGATGACTACCGGGGGGTCGCCGGCCTGACCTGGCGGGACGGCCGCCTGGTCGTCCGGGAACTGGGAGGGAGCAGTGACCGCGACCTGACCATGAACACCGGAGCCTTCCCGCCCTGAATGGGCCCCGACCCGGTCTCACAGACCCGGCAAGTCCACCGGCTTGTTTGAAACAAACGCCGGCGCCTGGTGGCTGGAAACCGGTTCAAAGTCACGCAGGGGTAAATGGTTTATTCACATCGATGCACAGGATGCACAGGATTTACAGGATTTTTTTTGGAGACAGCGGCCTTGAGTCCTGGACATCCGCAATTCCGTACACCTTCACCGCCGGAGTCCGCCTCTCGTGCAGCAGTCTCCCATAC
>JAPPFQ010000480.1 GCA_028875135.1 Acidobacteriota bacterium | reverse complement strand
CGTGAGCCGCGAACAGGCGGTCAGGGTGCTTGACACGGCTAGTGAGGTGTTGGAGAGCGTCGCATATGAGACTGTTGCTCGACGAACAGGTGCCGAGGCGGCTAAAAAGGTCATTCCCTGGACATAGCGTTCAGACGGTCAGGGATATGGGATGGAACGGTAAGAGTAATGGAGAACTTCTGGCGTTGGCCAGGGATGAGTTCGATGCGTTCATTACACTCGACAGAAAACTGGAATATCAGCAAAATATAACCGAAGAGGACATTCCAATTATCGTTCTCATCACGAAAAGAATTAGCATAGAATATCTTCGTCCGTTGGTTCCCGCGGTGCTCGAAGCTCTGAAAAATCCGAACCGCGGCGAGGTCGTCCCTATTGAAGCCTGATGACATAGTGCCATGCTGAAAAAAGTGGGCTGTTTATCTGCCACCCGGGAACAGTGGAACCGGCGGGAGTTTATCGGTGTCGGGTCGCTGGGGTTTCTGGGCATACACCTGAGCCAGGCCTTGCGGTTGGAGGCGGCCCTGGCCGATTCTTCCCGCCCCGACCCGGGGAAGGCCAAGGCCTGCATTCTGGTGTGGCTGGACGGCGGTCCCAGCCAGGTCGACACCTGGGATCCCAAGCCCAACAGCTCCTTTCGCCCCATTCCCACCAACGTGGCCGGCATTCGGATTTCGGAGCTCCTTCCCAGGCTGGCAAAACGGATGGACAAGCTGGCCGTCGTCCGTTCCATCAAGTCCTTCGGCAACGACCATCCTCAGGCGGTGCACTACTCCGCCACCGGACACCTGCACAATCCCGCCATGCAGTTCCCGGCCCTGGGGTCGATCGTGGCCAAGGAGTTGGGGCCGCGGAACAACATGCCCCCCTACGTGATTGCGCCGCGCTGGGAGAAGAGCACCCAGTACCAGGACTACTTCAAGTCGGCCTTCCTGGGACCGGACTATGCTCCCATGACCATTCCCGATCCCTCCAAGGAGGACTACCAGGTTCCGAATCTGAGCCTGCCCAAGTCGCTCATGCCGGCGGTGGTGGACAATCGCCGATCCTTTCTGCAGGCGGTGGACCGGCTCTACCGCCATCGGGTGGAGAGCCTGGAGCATTCGCGGATGGATGCCTTCCTGGAGAAGGCCTGGGACATGATCCTGACTCCCAGCGTGGGCGCTGCCTTCGATCTCTCCAAGGAATCGACCCAGACCCGGGAGGCCTACGGGCTGGATTCGGTGGGCCAGAGCCTGTTGCTGGCCCGGCGCCTGGTGGAGGCCGGCACCCGCTTCGTGACCGCGGCCGGTTATCACGGGAACTCCTGGGACACCCACAAGGACAACGACAAGGGCCACCGCGACCGCCTGACCCCGCCTCTGGACCGGGCGCTCTCGGCGCTATTGGACGATCTCAACCAGCGCGGGCTCTACGAGTCCACCCTGGTGGTGGCCATGGGCGAGTTCGGACGGACCCCCCACATCAATCCCGATTTTGGCCGGGATCACTGGCCGGGCTGCTGGTCGTTGGTCCTGGGAGGCGGGGGCCTGCAGACGGGCCAGGTGGTGGGGAAAAGCGACGAGCAGGGAGCCGTGATCGTGGAGCGGCCCATCAGCATCGGGGACCTGTTCGCCACCGTCTACAAGGCCATGGGGATCGACTGGCACAAGGAGTACATGACCCCCGTCGGACGTCCCATCAAGATCGCCAATTCCTTCGACGACCTCACCGGTCAACCCATCTCCGAGTTGGTCTGAACCGACGGCCGGGCGGCCGGCAAACCCGTCAGGCGCAGTAGTGCGCCCAACCACGGGAGTGTGCGCGCCTGGTTTGTCCTCACGTCAGTCCAGGTAGTATCCGGCGCCGATGAGCACCGGGACCCCGAAGGAGGTGACCCTCTTGACGAAGGTCACCTTGCGTTGCCACTGGTTGGTGGCCGGATTCCGGTTGGAGTAGTAAAGGAAGGTTTCGCCGAAGTCGTCGGCAGCCGCCAGAACGTTCCGGCCCCCGAAGCTGCCGATGTAGACCGAAGACAATTCGGACCCGATCAGGGGATTTGCAGGGGAGCCGCTGAAGAAGGTATAGCCATAGGTGTCCAGGCCGAACAGGTAGATGGAGTCGCTTCTCCAACGGGGATCGTTGGCCAGGCTGACCGAGGCGAAATACCCCATCGAATCCAACTCCATGGCAGCGCAGCGGACAAATTCCTGCAGCCGCTCCCGGGAAGGATCGGAGTCAAGCATGGCGGCATTGACCTCCTCGCTCCGGCAGGTGCCGGGCAGGTCGCGCCGGTAGATTCCCGCCCCGATCGCGGCCGGGATTCCACCCCAGTCGATCGTCCTGACATAGGATGCCTTGGGTTCAATTTCTCCCGTTGCCGGGTTGGGGAAGGCATAGTAGACCCACCCCTCGCCGAAGCTCGACCCGATACGATATATTTCCGACATGAGGTCATTGCCGTAGTCGTCCACCAGAAACCCCCAGGGTCTTCCTTCCCGCGACGGGTCGGGCGGCTGAACGAGTGCGCGGGACGCCCCAGGCACCGGTGTGAGCTCGGCTACCCAGACATAGGTGGGGCCGCTCTTCCAACGCTCGTCCTCATGGAAGGCGCGCCGGGCCTCTTCAATGCCCATTTCCTGGACATACTCATAGGCGCATTGAACGAAGACTTCAGCATCCTTGGGCGTCCGGACGGCCCTGGCGGCGACGGATTGTTCCGCGCAAGTCACAGGACCCGGATAGCTGATGAGAGTCTGAGCGGCCCCTGTCAGGGGAATCAGCAACAGTGTGACGAGACCAACGGATCTCACCCGAAGAAGCGTTGCGGCTTTCACCATGATCATCCTCCAGTCGCCTGGCGCGCAGGCCTTGGCAGCGATTCCCGGATGGCACTGCGGATTCGGTCTGACGGTTTTTCCGAGTGCAAGGGAGTGCATGTCTTGGAAAAAGCAATCCATGCACTATGTTAAATGGTTGACAGGAACAAACAGGAAAATGGTAATTAACAGTCCATGTTGCATTCTTCAGCTTATGCATGACAAAGAGACGGTCAGGCCTGCCGTCTGGAACGGGCTCGGGTCAATCCACGGGGGGGGGGGGGGGGCGGGGGGTGCCACCTTTCCCCATAAGGGCTAAAGAAGTTTTCCGGCCCAGTTGCCATCCCCGACCCCCTCGGCCCGTTCG
>JAPPFQ010000691.1 GCA_028875135.1 Acidobacteriota bacterium | reverse complement strand
GGGTAAAGGTGGCTCGCCTGACCGACTCGGCCACGCCAAAGACTGAAGCGACGTCCCTCTATGAAGTCCTGGGAAGTGGGGAAGACGACCGGGAGCAGTAGGCCTGAGTCCGGTCCCCGGAGCCCGCGCTACCCGCCCTCGGAGTCCTCCGGCCCACCCTGCCGGACCCGCCCCTCGGTGCATTCGTCCACCAGGTAGGCAATCGACTGATAGGGGATGTCGGAGTGCAGCGACAGCCCGATCTCGCAGGTCTTGCTGGTGGAGTATCCCCTGGAGCAGTTTGAGGGCAGGGCGGCCTTCAGAGGGCCGAGGGCGGAGGCTGTGAGCTCGGGATGGCTGAAGCCCCGGTCTCCGGCGAACCCGCAGCAGCCCACGCTGTCGGGGAGGATGACCTCGTCGGCGCAGAGTTCGGCAAGCTGTCGCAACGCGCCGTCCAGGCCCATCTTGCGGGAGCTGCAGGGGCTGTGCAGGGCCACCCGGCCGTTGTTCTTCCTGAAGGCAAGTCCCGGTCGCAGTACCCTGAGAATGAACTCCGCCGGCTCGTAGATGGGAAACCCCGCTTCGAAGAGAGCCGATTCCTTCAGACGAAAGAGGCAGGGGCTGGTATCCACCAGAACAGGATAGCGGCCGTCGCGGGAAGCCAGTCTCAAAGCCCGCTGCAGCTCCTCCTGCTTGCGGGCTCCCTGCCGCTCGTATCCCTTGCTGGCAAAGGGCATCCCGCAGCAGAGGCCGGCCAGGTTTTCCGGATAGACCGGCTCCACTCCCGCCTTGCGCATCAGCGACTCCATCTTGCGGTTCTGAGAGGGCTGGACCCGACTGTCGCCGGCCACCCCCAGCGTCCGGCTGAGACAACTGGGGAAGTAGACCGCCTTCACGGGAAACTCTCCGTCATCTCCCGAGCAGGAAATGACCTCGGCCGCCCTGGGCAGCCAGGGATTCCACTGGGGCAACCGGTTCCCCGAAAGCTTCCGGGCCCAATTTGTGACTTGCCGCATGCCTCCCGAGCCCAGCAGCCGGTGGAACCGGTGGGTGGCGTTCAAGAGCATCCGGAGCGCAGCGGTGGTCAGGCCGAAATGGTCGGCCAGCAAGGTGGCGGCCCGGTCCTGCCAGCCGGCAACCTGAATGCGTCTCAGGTCCTTGATGAGCTTGCCGGTGTCGATGCCGACCGGGCAGGCGATGGCGCACAGGCCGTCGGTGGCGCAGGTGGCGTTGCCCTGGTAGGCGTAGCGGCCGGTCAGCTCGGCCAGTCGGTCGGGGTTGTCGCCGATGGATCGAAGCCTGGAGATTTCACGCCAGACCGCGATGCGTTGGCGAGGGGTAAGGGTCAGGTCCCGGGAGGGGCAGTTGACCTCGCAGAAACCGCATTCGGTGCACTTGTCGACCACCGAGTGGGCTTTGGGCAGGGGTTTGAGGTTCTTGAGGTGGATCTGGGGATCGTTGTTGAGGATCACCCCGGGGTTGAGAAGGTTTTCGGGATCGAAGATGGCCTTGATCTCCCGCATCAAGCGGTAGGCTTCGGTTCCCCACTCCAGCTCCACGAAGGGGGCCATGTTGCGGCCGGTGCCGTGCTCCGCCTTGAGCGAGCCGTCGTATTGGTGAACCACCAGTTCGGTGAGGTCGTCGATAAAATCCCGATAGCGGCGGACTTCTTCAGGCCGGTTGAAGTCCTGGGTGAAGACGAAGTGGAGATTGCCCTCCAGGGCGTGCCCGAAGATGATGGCTTCCGCGTAGCGGTGCTTGCGGAACAGTTGCTGGAGCTGCAGGGTGGCTTCGGCCAGCCGGTCGATGGGGAAGGCCACGTCCTCGATGATGACGGTGGTCCCGATTTCCCGGATGGCCCCGATGGAAGGGAACAGGCCCTTGCGGATGTTCCAGAGGCGGAGCTGCTCGGCAGGGTCCCGGGTGAAGGCGATCGGCTCCACCGTGGGCAGACCGGCCAGGCTGCGGAGGGTGGTTCCCAAGTGGTGGTCCAGCTCTTCCGGTGTTTCCCCCCGGATCTCGACCAGCAGGGCCGCCACCGACGGGTCCAGGTTCTTCAGGTCCAGGGGCAGGCCGGGCTTGTCTTCCACCGAGCGCAGGCCGGCGCGGTCCATGATCTCGACCGCCGAGACGGGACAGTTCCTCAGCAGGGTGGTGGCTTCACAGGCGGTCCGGATGTCGGGGAAAAGGATCAGGGCGGTGGCCTTGTGGGGATGGTCGGGTACGGTCCGGTAGGTGATTTCGGAAATGAATCCCAAGGTGCCCTCGGAGCCGATCATCAGGTGCTGGATCACATCGATGGGATCTTCGAAATCGATCAGGGCGTTCAGGCTGTAGCCGGTGGTGTTCTTCATCTTGAACTTGCGGCGGATCCGGCCGGCCAGCACTGTGTTCTCCCGCGTCCGCTCCGCCAGCTCCCCGATGCGTTCCACCAGGTCGGGACGGGTTTGCCGGAACCTTTCCCTGCTGGCGGCGCAGCGGGTGTCCAGAACCGTGCCGTCGGCAAGGACGATTCTCATTCCCTCAAGGGTCCGGTAGCTGTTCTGGGAGGTGCCGCAACACATGCCGCTGGCGTTGTTGGCGGCGATTCCCCCCACCATGGCGGCGTTGATGGAGGCCGGGTCGGGGCCGATCTTGCGCCGGTAGGGAGCCAGGCGGGCATTGGCATGGGCGCCGACCACGCCGGGCTGCAGGGTGACGAGGCTGCCCTCGTCCTCGATCCTGATTCCGCGCCATCCCGTGCCCAACTGCATCAGCACCGAGTCGCTCAGGGACTGCCCCGACAGGCTGGTCCCTCCCGCGCGGAAGGTGAGTGGAAGCCGGCGCGCGCGGCACTGCTTCAGGACTTCCCCCACCTCGGCTTCGCTGTCGACCCGGACCACCAGCTTGGGAATCAGGCGGTAGAAGCTGGCGTCCGTCCCGTAGGCCAGGGTGCGCAGGTCGTCCCGGATCAGCCGCTCGCCCGGGATGACTCGGGAAAGGTCCTGGAACAGATCGAGATATCGCCCTTGCAACATCGGTTGGCAACCACTCCTTCCTGATTCTGCTCAGGGGGTGACGACGGCAGTTCCGAGTTCCGTGTCAGCCGTTCCACCGCTCTTGCTCCTCGATGGGGCACCCGCCGGCTTGCCGGGTTGCAGCCCTGCCGATGCGGCAGAGCCGTCACGCTTTGTGGTCCTTCGTGTGGC
>JAPPFQ010000362.1 GCA_028875135.1 Acidobacteriota bacterium | reverse complement strand
AGAAAACAAATGGCTTAGGACCGTTTTTCAAGGGTAAAATAGGGGGAACTTCGGACTAGCCGCCCGCCAAGCTCGGTGCCGGGGATGGAAGAATTTTATAATTAACATCGATGCACAGGATGCACAGGATTAACAGGATCAGAGGTTCCTGCACGGGAGGCCGGCTCGGGCGATGACCCGGTGGGGATTTACCGGTGCCCGGGAATGCAAGCCAGTGTTGCGTTTGGAAATTAAGTTCTCCTGCCAACAGATTGGATGTTCTTGAATTCGTTGTGTTTGACCTCCGGAAATAAGTCAACGAATTGTCCAAACGCAGCACTCGGTAAATCGTTTCCTGCAAAAATCCTGTGCATCCTGTGCATCGATGTCAATAGTTTGTCCGAATGAGGTCCCGGATTACGGGACACCCGCGCTTGCGGAAGTGCCAATCACTCCCCCCAGGGTCCCCACTCATTTCTCGCTCTCTTGCAACGGGAAACCTCCGTTGGGGGGATCGAAGTAGCCGTTGCCGTCGACGTCGACAAAGACGGGATTGGTGAAGGAGAAGGAGCGGTAATTTTCGAAGGGCTTCTCCCAGGGGGTCTGGGATGAGGCGATCACCAGAACCCAGCTATCCTGCCGGCATTCCACCATCAGTTCAGTGTCGAACTTCCAGGGCTGCTCCTCTTCTTCCGGGGGGGGCACCGACCAGGTCTTGATCACTTCGCCGTTTCGGATGACTTCCAGTGTCTCTACCGGAACCCAGGGAGCCGATTGCAGCCGGATTCGGAGGGAAACGGAACGATCCAGGTCGGTGATCACCGATCCCACCGGCGAACCATTGCCGGTAAAATGGAGAAAGGGTCCCAGACTGCCGGTGACGGCTCGCCGCTTGATGGCCTGGACGACCTTGCGAGGGTCGATTTCCCAGGGGTTGTCGGTTTCCGAGGCCACGTAGTTGCGGGGATAGCCGAGGGAGTCGTTGGGATAGGCGTGAGCATCCGTATTGGCAACGCCGGCCATCAGCGCCCCTCGATTCAGCAACCGGTACCAGTCCTGGAGTTTCTGATCGACCAGTTTGGTGCGGCCGATAATGGTTTCGCTCTTGTCGGTGATGGCGTTTAGGATCTCGACGCTGTCGAATCCGGTATCGAAATAGGGGTAGTCGAAGGCGCCGGTGTCCGCGTTGAGCCGCTCGTCGAAATAGCCGCTGATGGGGCTGGAGGTCCACCGCCGCGGGTGGTTGATCTGCACGATCTGCTCGCCCGGTTCCCGTCGGACGATGCGCAGGAATTCCGCCGGGGTACGGATGCCGTGGCGAAACTCGCGCCGGCCCCAGCGATCGATCTCCAGGGGGAAGCTGTTGAAGTGGCCGAAGGCGGTGTCGATTTCGGAACCGATGGTGGACGTAATGAAGCGCTCCAGCTTGAGCGCGCGAATGTGGGGGGAATAGTCCTTCAGGATGTTGTGGTCGGTGGCGGTGAGCAGGTCGATCCCTTCGGCAGCCGACGTTATGGCCCCGTCCCGCATGGCGTACTGGAGATGGAGATGAAAGTCGGCCGAGATGAACCCGGTGGTATCCACCACGCGCTCGAGGGTCGAGTTCAAATAGGCCGTCTTGCCTTCTTCGATCCTGACCTTCTGCCGGTCCAGCGAGTATTCGGTTCCGCGCGACACATAGACCTTGTATTCGCCGACGGGGAGGGTCTTCAGATCCCGTCCGGAAGCCGTAACCAGGAAGTGCTGAAAGCGGCCGACCGTCGGCAGTTCCTCCCGTCCGTCGTCGTAAGTGAAGTAGAGCCGGGCGGGCATGTGCAGATTGGACCCGGCTTCCTTGACTTCCAGGGCGAGCTTGCCGACCTTCCCCCCCTGTTGGAGGACATGAATCTCATCGGGGTCGGGTTCGGAAGCAGGCAGAATTTCCTTCCAGTGGCTGCCCAGCGTCCCGATCAGCAGGGCCAGCAGAAGTCCTACCCGCATCCTGGTTGTTTTCGATAGGCGAATCGTCGGCATTGCGTCTCCTCTCCCGGTAGTTCCCGGTCTGCCTCGGGCGCTTTCTGGAATCGCGAAGATTGGCTTGTCCCGCATTATCCACCCGTTTGCTCTCTGTGTGACAACTGAAAATAGCCCTGGACAGGAAAATTTATGGGATCGAAAAACGACGCGACCAATGAATTCATCATTTTTTCATCCCGATTTCACTTCCCGGCAATTCCTTGACAGCGGTCAATAATTGCATTACGATTGTGTCATAATTGTATTACAAATGGAGAGGGATTCAAGGGCGGAAAAATGAAGAGCCTGACACTTAGACTGGATGAAGCGCTTTACCTCAAGATCTCGTCTTTGGCCGAAAGACAAAGAACCACCCGGTCGGAAGTCGTCCGCCGGGCACTGAACATCTGCCTGGACAAGGACGACCGATTTGCAAAAGGGTCGGTCCTTGAATTGGCTCATGATCTGGCAGGAAGCCTGGCCGGTCCCTCCGACCTGTCAAGCAACAAAGCCTACTTGAAAGATTTTGGCCGGTAAGTCCTATGCTCAAGGCTGTCATTGTCGATTCGGGCCCGCTGGTTGCATTCTTCAATCGGAATGACCGGTTCCACCAATGGGCAAAAGAGGAATGGGCGGGAATCGCCCCGCCGCTGCTTACCTGTGAAGCGGTTCTGGCCGAGACCTGTTTTCTATTGCGTCACCTTCCGGGAGGAAGCCGAGCTGTCTTGGAGTTGGTGAATCGGGGAGTGATTCAGACCCCGTTTCAGTTGGAGAATGAAGCACAAAGCATAATGAGTCTGATCAGTCGCTATTCGGATGTCCCCATGTCCCTGGCCGACGCCTGCTTGGTTCGGATGGCTGAGCACCACCCGCAAAGTAGAGTATTGACCCTGGATGGGGATTTTCTCATCTATCGAAAAAACGATCGCCGAGTCATCCCGGTGCTGATTCCAGGTTGACCGCCACCACAAACAACCGGCCTATGGAAGTGGAGCCCAGCCCCCGAGGTGGGGAAAAAGCTGGTGGCTGAAATCCTGACCATCCCCGGCGTGACGGGAATCCCGGTTCGATACGACGACGTGACCGAATCGGATGGAAAGAAGTGATGAGGAATGGTCGCGACTAGCCCATGTTTGACACTTGCAAGCGCAAGTTCTTTGTTTTCAACACCGGTTTTTCATCATTGTCACCACAC
>JAPPFQ010000366.1 GCA_028875135.1 Acidobacteriota bacterium | reverse complement strand
ATTGAAGGGACGCCAAGTTCAAACGAGAGAGCATACAACAGGTCCAGATCATGTTTCGCCGACTCTTAGCCGCCATAGAAATGTCGCGTCGGCGTGCTTTGGTACACGGTCGTTATTGAGAAACATGTAAGAGGCAACTATACCGAAGAGGGACGACGATGGAATTGCATGTAGTTAGATTCCATGTAGCTAAAGCATATTTGGACATGGCTCGGGCGGTAATTGATCTAAAGTTGCAAGCACCGTCACATGATTCAATGAACGACGCCGAATTTGGATTGGTCAGCTGTACCTATGTTTACAGCTATATGTCTATCACTGCTTTCGTTTCAGGTCAGCTCTTTGACCGCTGGAACAGAGAAGGTAGCAACTTGAAAGAGAATCATGACCAGTACGAGGTTTTTGAACAGTTCATGCGAAAGGAAGCTCCCGATCTCAAGAGCGGTCTGAAATTACTTTGCAACGAATTGAAGATAAAGAAGCACCATGAAATAGCACCCACTACATGGCAAGAGTTGACCAAGTTCTTGAAAGACTACCGGGACTACTTCGTGCATCCCAATCCTGAGGATTTCAATGGTATTATGACGAAGATTCGTGAAATACCTCGAAATTTTGCTTCCAGTACTGCGGTGTCTGTAATCGGTCACTACTTCGACGAACTAAATCAAGAAAGACCAGATTGGTTGAAGAAGCCATCCCTGTTCATCCCTAAAGTTCGTGTTGATGGTAAGCGGTGAGCGGTACGCAGTTTCTGTACCGCCCCCGATTTCTTGGACAGATAAAACGCACCAAACGCAAGCCGCAGGTTGCAAGGCACGGCGTTGTCTTGCCTGAACCGGAGGCTTGAAGCCCGGAAGCAGTCAAAACCAGGTTGATCAGTGAAGTCCGGCTCCAGGTCTTCAGCATTTCAGCCTTCCCGCAGGGATCTCTGTGGTGAGAGCGACCCCCGCCGGGGAGGGGAGATGGTGGATTTTGGCGTGCACCATCTCCCCCTGCCCGGTGGCGCACCAGCGCCGAAAAAATGGGGGTCGCTCTCACCACCAGCACCCCTCCAGTACGGCGCGCCGTTACGCCGGGCAGGAGGGACACCCGCGAGGCACAGCCTCGCGTCGCATTGTCGCAGCCGACGCGGGGAATACGTGCCAACCCGCTTCCAATAAGGCTTTCCAGGCAAGGCCCCGACCACAGCAGCGAAAAAAGCCCTCTGAGAGAGAAGCGTTGTGGTTGTCAAAAGCGTGCGCCACTTGGTGAGCCATTTAAGTGGGCCACCCCCTTTGTGTAAATGGCCCACCTATGCGACGCTACGTCCTTGACCCCCAGAGGCGGAAATTGTCGATCATTTCGCGGGCATTGTATGAGCCTGTTTCTTGCTCCGATTCATCCCCGGGAGGTGATCGAGGCGAGCGTGTTGCATGTCGCCGGGAATAAGGTTGAGGCAACCTACAAACGGTTTGATGCCGTGCGCGGACCACACTACCGCCAGAGGCCAGCTAGTCCGAGGATTGTGGGCTATCCAGCCGGAAACGCTTCGAGAAGCTGGTCGGCGACGCTCCGCATCTGCCGAACCGCGTCGTCGATCACGCGATCCCTGTCGGCTCCGGTCGTGAGTCGAACCGGAATGTACAGGCAACCGGCGGCTTCATGAGCATTGTCGAACAGCCGCTCGGCCTGCCTGACCTTGCCCTCAATGCCGGAGAAGTCGGCAGTGGTGCTGTGCTCCGACCAGATCGGCGTAATGCCCCAGTCACGCCATGCCATGAGATCGACGCCCAGCCACAGGCCGAATTTCCCATGCACTCTCAGATACCGGCCCGCCGAGGTGTAACTGTGCGTCGGGCGCAGACCCTTGGTGCTGGCGATGCCGTCCGCTACAAGACGACCGACGATCTCTTCGATCAAGTCGCTGTAATTGATCAATCGGCGCGCCACCTTAACGTCGGTGACCTCATCCTCCCGCAACGGCAGGAACTCGCCGGCGTTCATCTGGTCAGTCAACCCGCGAAGCTGAACAATGTCATGTCGAAGCCCCGCGTGCCCTCCATCCGCCGCAGCCTGCTCCAGTGTACCGAGGACGTGTTTCCAACTCGTGATCGCCAGGATACGATGGCCAGCCCGCGCCCAAGTGATGGCGTCTGTCGAGGACTGGCTGCCAAGCTCGATTGCGTTGCGGCCGCACCGATCACTCAGCTCGCCCCAGAGACCGTACATCCGCTGATGTGGCACGATAAAAACCAGCACGGACGGCGTCTCGTCGGGTAACGCCTCAAGATACGCGACCGGCTGCGCGTCCGTCAGGCCGGCCCAGAACTTGTTCTCGACGAGGATCCGGACCACACCGTCCGCGTCTCGGATCGTGAGATCCGGGAAGTGGTCCCCGTGTTGTTCTTCGGCCACTATTCGTCCTGGTGTGAACGTCGCGATGCCGGTGCGCCCTACAACGTCAACAAACGCCTGGGCGACATCCTTCGATGCGTTGAGGAGGTAGTCGAGCGCCAATGTCGCGGCCGGTTCCACGCCAGTCGACGCGATGCGAGGAATGAGGTAGCCGAGCAGACTCATGGTCGATGCTCCCTATTCGACGACGAAATCCCGCCGATCCCGGTACAGACGCGCCCGATTGATGACGTAGTCGACCTCGGAGTCAAGGTCCATCTCGGCACAGGGGGTCATGACCCAGTACTCGTGTTCGCCAATGAAGAGATAGGTGGACGATCTGCCGTAGAATTGGCCGTCTACGCCCTCACCGGTGTTGAGGCGCTTGCAGATGGCCTCCAACAGCGGACGTTGGTTATCGCGCCTGACCAAGACGTACTCGTGTGGCCATGTGTCTCGCCAAGTCACCGCTTCGCGCCATGGCGCACGCCTGATGAGTTCCTGCAGAGTCGGCATGAATGCAGCTTGGGCTGACCCGTAAGACTCGCCCTGTCGCTCGCGGCGCGTCGGCTCAGCGTGCTCCTCAGTCATTGATTGTAGTGCATCTTCGCAATCGGGGGCCATATGCGCCGGCTCACGGCGAGGGAATCTGCCCCCACGGCGAATCCCCTCGACCTGCACCCCTCTCGTGCGGCGCGCCGGGCGAGGAGGGGACAGCGGGGCCGGTGCCGCACCGCGTAGTAAAGGGGAGCCAGCCTACCCAATGTCATACATTGGGGCTGGGGGGGGGGGGGGG
>JAPPFQ010000285.1 GCA_028875135.1 Acidobacteriota bacterium | reverse complement strand
GCGCATATGGTGGTGGATCGATTTCCAGGTGAGGTTTCCCAACGGGGGGAGTGGAGAGAGCCGTCTCAGGTCCGATTGGATGGTTTCAGCCTCGATTGGATCGATTTTGTCCAGTTGCAAGGCAATGCGGGTGGCCAGGATCATTCCGTGGCCGATGGCCTGCCCGTGGGTGAACCGCCTGTAGCGGGTGGCTGCCTCGATGGCATGGCCGAGCGTGTGGCCGAAATTGAGCACCATGCGGGCCTGACTTTCCCGTTCGTCCCCGGAGACAACGGCGGCCTTGATTTCCACGCAGCGGACAATCATTGTCGCCAGACCGGCTCTGTTTCGGCCGGGATAGCCGCCATGCTGCCGGACTACCTGGTCGTAGAGCCTGCGGTCGGCAATCACGCCGTACTTGATGGCCTCGAAAAGTCCCGAGTCCAGCTCCCGGCGGGGCAGCGTGAGAAGCAGTTCCGGATCGACCAGGACAGCCCGGGGTTGATAGAAAGCGCCTACGAGGTTTTTCCCCTTGCTGAGATTGACCCCGGTCTTGCCTCCGATGGCGCTGTCGATCTGGGCCACCAGAGTGGTGGGAACCTGAATGCAGGGCAATCCGCGCAGATAGCTGGCGGCTGCGAATCCGGCCACGTCGCCGACCACGCCTCCCCCCAGCGCAACCACGGGGGTGCGGCGGTTGACCCCCAGGCCGGCCAGCCTCTTGTAGATCGATTCCAGCGTGGACAGGGTCTTGAAGCGCTCTCCATCCGGAATCTCCAGGACCTCGTGGGGCAATGCCGCCTCGCTCAACGACCGCCGCAGCGTCTCTCCATGCAAGTCCAGGATTGGCCGGCTTGAAATCACCACCAGCCTGGACGAGGATCGCCAGGGGTCGAGAAGGCTTCCGATCTTGTTCAGCAGCCCGTTTTCGATGGTGATCCGATACCCTCTATCGGCCAGATTCAGGGGCACGATCTTCATGATGAAATTCCTGCGGAGCTGTTCGTGGGTGGGACGGGTCCGGTCCGGCCGGCACCGCAGTCTTCGGACCTCGGCGCCCCAGTTGCCCGGTCAGGTCTCCGACCCGCTCAGGAAGGAGGCTTCCCGGCGGCCTCCCACTTGAGGTATCGCCCGAGATCGTTGCGGATCGAATTGACAACCAGAGCCAGCATGCCGGCGTCATCCAGGAATCCTATGCCCGGGATCACATCGGGAGCGATGTCGATCGGATTCAGGAAATAGAGGATCCCCGCCAACGCCAGGACGAGCGATTTCCAGGGGAGAGGCCGGTACTTTCCGCTGGACCAGGCCGCAACCATCCGGCAGAGCGCCAGGAGGTCGACCCAGACCATGAGCAGCCAGCGTCTGTTTCGGTAGGCCTTGGTCAGGGCCTCTTGCACCAGTCGCCCCACCCGGTTCCGATCGGAGGCGACCTTCCCGGCTTCTGCCGCGGCGGTTTCGAAGCCCCTCGAGTCACCCATCGCCACTCCATTCCCCGGGCGGGCCCGCCAGTGTCGTGTGCTACAATCGCTGGCGACCCTCCTGAGTTCTCATGTCTGCAGCAGGATTTTACCACCGGGCATCGTGGCTTTCCTAAACCGTGGCCGAAAACCTCTGACCGAGTCATCCTACCGCCTCCTTCGGGAGCGCATGGTAGAGGAACAGATCCTGGTGCGGGGAGTCACCAGTCCCGGCGTTCTCGAGGTCATGCGGGAGGTTCCTCGCCACTGTTTCGTGCCGCCTGCTCACCGCGAACAGGCCTATGAAGACCGTCCCCTGCCCATTGGCAACCAACAGACGATCTCTCAGCCCTACATCGTGGCGCTGATGACCGATCTGGCCCAGGTGGACCGGGAGGCGGTAGTTCTGGAGGTCGGAGCCGGATCGGGGTACCAGGCTGCCGTGCTGGGGCGGCTGGCCAGGCAGGTGTTCGCCCTGGAGCACTTGGCTCCATTGGCCTCCCGCGCCGGAAGGCAACTGAAGGAGTTGAATATTCACAACGTGGAGGTCGGAGTCGGGGACGGCTATCTGGGCTGGCCTGAGCACCAGCCCTACGACGCAATCCTGGCTTCGGCAGCCATCGATCATGTGCCGCAGGCCCTGTTGGATCAGTTGAAGCCCGAAGGACGGATTGTGCTTCCACTGGCCAGAGGCTTCGACTCCCAGGTGCTGGTCGTGGTCCGGAAGAGCGCGGGAGGAGGTGGAATCGAACGGGAAGTCATTCCGGTTCGCTTCGTTCCTTTCGTCAGATCGGGAAAACAGGGAAATAGACGTTGTTGACCGGCATCGACAACACCGGTTCCGGAAGGGAGCGTACCTGGATCGGAGAGAATTTCCGTTTTCGGGTATGGTTCAGGGTGAGACCGAGTTGAGTGGGAGGGATGTCCATGAGAAGGAAACCGACGTCGACCGGGATTGGGATGCTGCTAGCCCTCGGACTACTGCTCCTGAGTATGGCTGAGCTGGGGGTGCCGGAGGAAACGACTGAAGAGGATGATGCCATTGAGTCTCTGCGGTATCGGGCCGCGCAGGGAGACACCGGCGCTCAATTGGAGCTGGCCGACAGGTACGATCTGGGTGACGGCGTGCCGCGGGACGAGATAGAAGCTGCCAAATGGATTCGCCGCGCCGCCGAGAAAGGAGACGTTGCGGCCCAGATGAAGCTCGGAACCCTCTACGACCTGGGTCGCGGCGTGCTGAGGGACCTGAAGGAAGCCAGCAAATGGGTTGGGCGGGCCGCCGAGCAGGGGAGTCCAGCCGGTCAACTGGCCCTGGCCATGATGTACGCGGAGGGCAGGGGAGTGCGCCGCGACCGGAAGGAAGCCGTCAAATGGTATCGATACGCGGCCGAACAGGGAGAGACCGGCGCCCAGCACGCCCTCGGCCTCCTCTACAATCTCGGCAGAGGGGTGCCTCGGGACAGGGTGGAAGCCTACAAGTGGTTGAGCCTGGCAGCCTCCGGTTGGGAGTCGTTCGGACGTGACCGGGATCTGTTGGCCGGGATGATGAATCCGTCCGAGCTGGTGGAGGCCCAGGGGCGGGCACTCGAATGGGCACCCAAGAGCTGGGAGGAGTTGAAGGGGGAGGAGAAGGAAAAGGACCAAGAGAAGAAACCGCAACCTTGAAGCCCACTGCGAAATTCGGCATGGCTGATTCTACGGGTTACCTGGCCAGGAGCCAGGCCATGACAAAAT
>JAPPFQ010000587.1 GCA_028875135.1 Acidobacteriota bacterium | reverse complement strand
GTGATCCCTACTACTACTGCCTGCATCGATCGGGTTGGCGGCTGGTGGTGCTGGACACCTCCCGACCCGGAGAGGTCTGGGGAAGCATGGAGGAAGAGCAACTGCAATGGCTGGAGCGGTTGCTCCGGGAGCGTCAACCCACCCTGGTCTTCATGCACCACCATCCCCTGACCAGCGGTGTTTCCTGGATGGACGCGCTGATGTTGAAGAATGCCGAGCCGCTGCTGGAGATCCTCAAAAGGTCCCAATGCGTGGAGGCTGTCTTCTTCGGCCATATCCATTTCGAATGCCACCTTCACTACGCGGGCATTCACTTCATGTCGGTGCCGGCCATCTCTTTCCAGTTCGGGGAGGGTCCCTGGTCCGAAAAGTCGGTGTCGTTGCCGGGCGGTTTCCGGTTGGTCTCCCTCGGAGAACAGGGACTGCGAACGGTGGTGCACCGGCTGACCGCCGGCGAACTGCGGAGTGCCTGAAGTTCAATCAAGGAGAACAGTCGAATGAGAATTTCTCTTGGATGTTGTTACTGGCGGCCCATCGCCTTGCTGGTGGCCCTGTTGGCGGTCTGGTTCTTTTGGCAACGGTCTTCTCAGGTCCCCGACATGTCGGCAAAGGGCAGCCGCAGCCTGACCAAGGCCGATATCGACCGGTGGATGGAAGAGCTGTCCAACTGGGGGCGTTGGGGCGACTCGGATGAGCTGGGCGCGCTGAACTTCATTACCCCGGAAAAGCGCAAGCAGGCTGCCGCCCTGGTCCAGGAAGGCGTTTCGGTTTCCCTGGCGCGGGACATCGAGAAGGAAGAGTCGGTGGACAATCCCTTCCCCGTCGAGCATGCCATGCTGTTGACCGGCAAGAGTCCCGGGATGTTCTCCAATGACGCCTATCGCATGCAATACCACGGCTGGGCCCATACCCACATGGACTCCCTGTGCCACATGTTCTTCGGGGGCAAGATGTTCAACGGGTTCTCCCGCATGGAAGTCACCGACGGGGGCGCGAACAAGCTGGGCATCGAGACGGTGAAGGACGGCATCTTCAGCCGCGGAATCCTGATGGATATTCCCGTCCTCAAGGGAGTCGACTACCTGGAGCCGGGAGATGCCATCTATCCGGAAGACCTGGACGCCTGGGAAAAGAAGGCTGGAGTGAAAGTGGGCCGGGGGGACGTGCTGCTGGTGCGGACAGGACGCTGGGCCAGAAGGGACGCCAAGGGCGCCTGGGACGTCTCCGAAACGGCGGCCGGAATGTATGCTTCCTGCGCCCGCTGGCTGCACCAGCGGGAGATCGCCCTGCTGGGCAGCGACGCCGCCAGCGAGGTGGCTCCTTCGGGCATCGAAGGCATCGTCTCGCCCATTCATCAGCTTTCCATCATCGCCATGGGGGTTCCCATCTTCGACAACTGCGACCTGGAAGCCCTCAGCGCCACCGCCCGCCGCCTCAACCGCTGGGAGTTCCTGATCACGGCGGCCCCGCTGCCGGTGGGCGGCGGCACCGGATCGCCGCTCAACCCCATCGCCACCTTCTGACCAGGCTGGCCGTGCCGACTTCGACCGGGGGCGTTCCCGCCGGGCCGGGATTCGGAACATCGGGCAAGCCAGGAGACCAATCCAATGAGAGCACCGTTCACAGCCGTGGCCATCCTGGCCGGCTGCACCCTGTGGGTTTCGCCGGCGCCGGCCGAGGAAGTCGAATTCCACGACGCTCACTTCCACATCGCCAACTACGTCCAGCGGGGCATCGGCCTGGGGGAGTTTGTGTTGTACGTGGGGTACGGGCCGGGCGGGGTGGCGCTGTTCGGCATTCCGCTGCAACAGAAGTGGGACTACTTCGAGTCCGGAGAAAGGGCGCCCGACTACTACCTTCTTTCGGATTCCGCCCTCTACTACTATTCCTTTGTGGATGCCATGGTGGCCGAGGCCTACCGGGGCCTGTCGCCCCGGGACCAGCGCCGCTTCGATCCCATGATCACCGGTTTCAACCCGACCGACATGTACGCCGCCGACCACATTCGCCGGGTGCTGACCCTCTATCCCGGAGTCTTCAGCGGCATCGGCGAGTTTTCCGTTCACAAGGAATTCGTGTCCTCCAAGGTGCTGGGGCACACCGCCGGCCTTCGCAACCCGGCCCTGGGCAGGATTCTGGAATTTGCCGGGGAGGTGGGGCTGGTGGTGATCCTGCACTGCGACATCAACACCGTGAGGCCGGTCAAGGGCGACCGGCCGGCCCATTTCGACGCCCTGAAAGAGATCTTCAGGGCTCATCCCCAGACCACCATCATCTGGGCCCACTCCGGTCTGGGCCGTTTCGTGGGGCCCACGCCCAACCACCTGGGCCTGCTGGAGGAACTGTTTCGCGATCCGGCCCTCTCGCACGTCCATTGCGACCTCTCCTGGGACGAAGTCGCCAAGTGGGTGGTCGAGAGCCCCCGGTCGGTCCGGGCCTGGGCCGAGCTGCTGAACGCCTACCCCGAGCGCTTCCTCTTCGGCACAGACTCGGTGGCGCCCGCCAGCCCCGACGCCTACCTGAAAACCTATCGCGACTACCAGCCGCTCTGGGACCGGTTGGATGAAACGGCCAGCCGCAAGACCCGCTACGGCAACTATGAGCGGATCTTCGATGCCGCCAACCGCAAGGTGCGGGAGTGGGAGCGACGGCAGAACGGCGCCAGCTCCGGCCCAGCATCCCGGAAGTGACCGCGGAAGTGCCTTGAGAGAGGATCAGCAGGATGCGCCCAATGGTCATCGGCAGGTGTTTGACCAAGAATGGTGATGTCCCCAAGCCTGTCCTGGGGTCGACGGCGATGCCCACGCGCCTGGCGAAGACGCCGGGTGGGAGGGTGCAGCTCATGAAACGGATCGCGAGCCGCTTGGTTCGCCTTGCGATATTTGGGCCCTTGGTAGCTGGAATCATTGGCGGTTACAACGAGCGATTCCTTATGGGGCAGGTCTCGGACTTCGAAAACAGGCAGAGGCAGTTCGACAGCATCGTCGGCCATCCGGGCAGCGACGCTGACCGGAGCCCGCTCCGCTGCAGCGACGGAGGCCCCGGCACTGGAATCTACATGGGCCACGTCTCGGGAGTCGAGGGAACGGGCGCCTTTGAGGATGTCGAAGTCCTGCTCACCTGCGGCAACGGAGTGCTGGAAAGGACGGTTCCGGGTCCCGACGGCGGGTTCGTCTTCACGGGGC
>JAPPFQ010000401.1 GCA_028875135.1 Acidobacteriota bacterium | reverse complement strand
CCTTACCTGTGTAGAATAACCTTAACGGACTTACTAAAGTCCGACAGACTGCAAGCCCGGCGATAGCTCACCAGCGGCGGGATCAGGAAAGGTCCATTGGGGACCATCTTGGTTGAGCCAAACCTCTTCGGGAAGAGCGGAACCGATCACACTTGAAAAATAGACTATGGTTTCGGACCATGGTACAATTGTCTCATGCAGGAAATCCAGATATCCAAATTCAAAGCGACATGCCTGGCAATTCTGGACCGCGTAGGCAAGACCGGCAAGCCGGTGCTGGTGACCCGGTTCGGCAAGCCGGTTGCCCGGATCCTTCCTCCCCCTTCCAACCCAGCCGGCAACTGGCTGGGCTCCATGAGAGACAGTGGCAAGATCCACGAGGATCTCGTGGCCCCTGCGTCAGATCTCTCCGATTGGGAGGCGATGAGTTAAGTGGGTCTGCTTCTGGATACACACATCTGGTTGTGGGGCTTGCTCGATCCGGACAGGCTTTCCAATGGCGTGAGGCAAGCGCTGGCTTCTCGGCAAGAGGAGCTGAGACTTTCCCCTATCAGCGTTTGGGAAGCTTTGATCCTTGCCGAACGCGGACGGCTGACGCTTGAGCCCGATCCACGCTCCTGGTTGCGCAAGGCAATGTCAAAATGTCCCATAGTCGAAGTTCCTGTAACCCTCGACGTGGTACTGGTGAGTCGAAACATCGACCTTGAGCATCAAGATCCGGCGGACCGATTCATCGCAGCCAGCGCCAAGGTCTTCGGTCTCAAACTGGTGACCGCAGACAGGCGGTTGCTGAGGTGCCCTGAAATCGAAGTATTACCCAACATCTAGCGGCGACTCCCAACATTCCTCAACTCTCGTGTGGCTGCCGCATCTACCATTCCGGTCTGCTCATCGATCGCCACCCCATAGTCCCGCCGGGCGGCCGCCAGGGAGACCTTGCCGTTCCTGACGTCCCGCTCCACCGCCTCGGGAGACCTCTCCAGGGGGTTGCCCCAGCCGCCGCCGCCCGCCTGGCGGTGGTAGATGCGTTCGCCTTCCTTGATGGACGTCGAGATCATGGTCGGCAGGACCCGGGTCTCCCCTTTCCCCCGCAGCTCGTTGATGGAGCCCCTTCCGGGCAGGCCGCCCGAGAGGCCGTAGGGGGGATGGTCGCGGCGGTCGGAGCGGATGGCCAGGTGGGCTTCTCCTTCCAGCAGGCGCCACTCCCGCTCGATGCCGAGACCGCCCCGGAATCGGCCGGCTCCTCCGCTGTCTGTCACCATCCCGTAGCGTTCGATGTGGACGGGATACTCGCACTCGGCCTGTTCCACCGGAATGTTGGCGGCCACGTTGGCGATGTTGCACAACCCGTCGTTGCCGTCGCGGTCGGGACGGCCTCCCCAGGTCCCCGAGAGCAGCTCGTAGTAGACATAGGGCGCGCGGCGGCCGCCTTGTTCCCGAAGCCCGCCGATGATCACCAGGGTGTTGCCTCCCTCGCTGGCCGCAAAGACGCGGTCGGGCAGAATGCCGGCCAGGGCGCCGAACATGGTATCGGCCAGGCGGAATCCGGTGATTCCCCTCATGGAGGAAGCCGCCGGCATGACCCCGTGCACCACCGTGCCCGGCGGAGCCACGATGCGTAGCGGCTTGAAGAGTCCGGCGGTGTTGGGGACCTCCTCCCGCATGACCGAACGGACGGTGAGGGCCACCACCGAGGCGGTGAAGGAGAGCGTGCAGTTGATGGCTCCCCGGACCTGGGGAGCGGAGCCGGTGAAATCGGCGGTCAGGGAGTCTCCCTCCACCGTCAAGGTGACCTTCAGAGGTACGGGGGGGCCGCCCACGCCGTCGCTGTCCATGTGGTCGGTAAAGGAGTAGCGGCCGTCGGGCCAGGAGGCGATTTCCCGCCGAAGAAGCCGTTCGGTGTAGGCAATCATGTCGGACGCGCAGCGGGTGAAGGTCGCCAGCCCGTAGCGGCGGATGAGCTCGTGGATGCCCCTCTCCCCGATGTGGCAGGCGGCGATCTGGGCCTGCACGTCTCCGATGGTCATGCGCGGCACCCGCACGTTCGTTCTGAGCAGGGCAAAGAGAGCCTCATCGGGCTCTCCGCGCCGGTAGAGCTTCAACCAGGGAATCCGCAGGCCGTCCTGAAAGATTTCGGTGTTGTCGCAGGCCGAGCTGCCGGGGAGGCGTCCCCCCAGGTCGAGGTGGTGAGCCGTGCTCACGGCAAAGGCGGACAGGCGGTCTTCCCAGAAGACTGGCTTTACGATGAAGATGTCCGGGATGTGCATGCCCCCGTCAAAGGGGTCGTTGAGAATGAAGACGTCGCCCGGGCACATGCTCTCTCCATACTTCCGGAAGAGAGTCTCCATGGCGTAGGGAACCGTGCCCAGGTGCAGGGGGGTGGTGACACCCTGGGCGATCATCTCGCCCTCGGCATTACAAAGAGAGGTCGAGTAGTCCAGGCAGTCGCGGACGATGGTGGAGTAGGCGGTCCGGTAGAGGGCCAGCGCCATCTCGTCGGCGGCCGAGGCCAGGGCGTTCTGGATGATCTCCCGGGTGATGGGGTCGACGGGAGCCTCCCCGACGGCTCCGTTTCCGGCTGTGATGTCGGCCTTACTCATCCTCCACCTCCATGACCACATTCCCATGTTCGTCCGGCCGAACCGACATGAAGGGGGGGACCACGATGGTGGAGTCGTATTCGTCGATCAGCAGAGGGCCCATGGCGGTTCCGGAAAGGTCCGAGCGGGCCACCACCGGAGTGTCGACGAGGCCGTAGTCGGGGCCGAAGTAGGCCTGCCGGCGGGACTGGGCCGCAAAGGCGGACGTTCTGGGTCTGAATCCCGCCTCCCGTCCCGGCGCGGCCACCCGCCCCACCAGGCGCACGGCAATGATTTCAGTGGGGTTCTCGGGGTCCGACCGGTGGCCGTAAAGCCGCTCGTGTTCGGCTTCGAAGTTCTCGTTCAAGGCCTGGATCCCGGGTCCGTCCAGGGGGCCGCCGGGAAGCTCCAGGCGGATTTCGGAGGCTTGGCCCTGAAAGCGCAGGTCGGCGCTCCAGTTCAAGACGACCCGGGCGGCGGCGTAGCCCTCGGTTTCGAAGCGGGCCAGCATCTTCTGCTGCAACTCCTGCCGAATGTCCTCCAGGCTTGCCTCCTCGGCGTCGGCGGCGGGGAGCAGGCAGCTCCTGACGTCGTGGTGCTCCACTCC
>JAPPFQ010000755.1 GCA_028875135.1 Acidobacteriota bacterium | reverse complement strand
GGATCTACGGGCTGCAGCAGAACGCGGAGAACCGCAGCAACCTGGCCCTGGTGAACACGGGAGAGATCGACGAAAGCTCCAGCACCTTCGAGATCACGATTTACGACGGCAGCGGGGAGTCGGAGCCGAGAACGAGAAGCGTGACGCTCGGCGCCCGCCGTTGGCACCAGGTCAACGGGATTCTGGGCAGGATCAGTCAGGGGTACGTTCAGGTGAGGAAGGTTTCGGGCAACAACCCGTTCATTGCCTACGGCGTGATCAACGACGGCGGCAGGCCCGGGGAGCGCAGTGACGACGGAGCCTTCCTGCTCAGTCAGGAGTAGGCCTTCGGCGCTATTGAATCGACTTGTAGGTCAATATCCTGGCTGCCTGAAATCAACGCAGCCCAAAAGAGCAACACCGGGCAAAGTCACCATGATGTCCTGTCCGAATCGAGGGAATTTGAATCATCCCACCCCTTCCATTACCACAATGCCGAACCGGACCGCGGCCGTCTTCCGCGTGCGAGTTGGAAACTCCTACCCCAGGGCGGTAGCTGTTGTACTCTGGTTCTTGGTCCTGCTTCCGGTACTAGCGATCAGCGCGCAGGGACAGGGGATCTGCGACCGCACACGGCGAGTGCATATTGAACTGGCCAAGTTGAGCGGAAAGGATAACTGTCAACAGGTGACACCTCGGGACCTGGCCCGCATCAAGAGCGTGAATCTCAGAGGTCGTCGCCTCTCCGCACTCCGCTCCCATGACTTCAGCGGGCTGGTCTCGCTGGAAGAGTTGTACTTGACCGACAACGATCTGACTGAATTGCCCGAGGGAATCTTCCAAGATCTCGGTACGCTGAGGAGCCTGTCTCTGGCTCGCAACTCCCTGACCGGCTTGCCCGAAGAGGTCTTTGATGGGCTCGGATCCTTGGAGCGGCTGTGGGTGGGCAATAACCCGTTGACCACCATTCCCGAAGGGATCTTCCGGGGACTCGGCAGCTTGGAGACCCTGTCGGTGAGCGGCACGTCCCTGACCGCCCTGCCTGGGAGCATCTTCCAGGCAACGGAAAATCTGAAGGCGTTATACCTGGACCGCAGTCCTCTGGCAAGCTTGCCCAAGCACATCTTCGAAGGGCTGAGCAAACTGGAAACGCTGCATTGCACCGGCACTACCCTGACTACTTTGCCCGCGGGGATTTTCGGCGATCAGAGTGCTTTGGAATCCTTGCATCTGTCCGAGAATCGATTGACCCGCTTGCCCAATGGGGTTTTTGAGGGGTTGGACGGGCTGGTATTTCTTGACCTGGATGGCAACCGACTGAGTCAACTGCCCGAGCGAGTCTTCAAAGGGCTGAGCAGTTTATATCGGCTATGGTTAAGGAACAATTCCCTAACCCTCTTGCCCGGAAAACTGTTCCAGGGGCTGGACAGCCTCTATGGACTACGGTTGGAGAACAATCCCCGGCTCACGTTCGCGTCGGGCCTATTCGACGATGTGCTGGATACCCTCGATTCCCAGGGGGTGGGGATCGACGCTGAAAACAAAGCCATTCTCTCCTTTGCTCCTACCTCGCAGATTGCGGCTGAAGGTCAAACCGTGAGGGTAACCGTGACCTTGAGCCGTCCGTTGCCCCTGGCGTTGCGCGTTCGGTTTTCCGTCAAAGGCGACGCATCGATGAACTATGACTACAGGATTCTATTCCCCGACCCGGAAGCGGATTATGAGGATGCGGGCCTGCTGTTTTTGGCTGGAGAGACCAGCAAGGACATCGAATTGAGTCTTATCCAAGACGGAGACACAAAAGTAGAGACCATTCTTTTTACCTTACCGCGCACTATGGATCTGTATAGAGCCGACGGGACAGGCGAGAGAGCACCCAGGCTGGACTCCCATTCGTTCGCGTACCGCAGTGACCTCGACAACCGGCATGTTGTCGCGATCGTTTCCGGTCCGCTTCCTTCCGACCTTGCTCCAAGGGATCCGTCGCGCTTTGCCGAATGGGCAGTCGGCAAGCAACTGACTTGGTATGAAAACGAGGTACTCTTTCGGGACGGTATCCGCTTCAGGCATGAACGTGGCCGTTTAGGTGACTTCACCGGGAGAGACTACAGCACCGGTAGTTACAGCTACCGAAGAGAAGGCCCCCACGTAGGAACCGTGGAATTGAGCTTCGATGGAGGCCGCTACGATGAGCTTCAGATCACCTTCGTCTCGAAAACGACGGGAGTGATCCTCCACAAGAGCCTGCAATTTGAAACATTTCTTGTGAAATTCATCCTGGAGTTGCAGGAAACTCCAGCCTTCGTCCCGGTCATCCTGAAATCCGCCGGTCGCAACCGCTCCTTCTATACCTCGGAGATGACCCTGACCAACCGGTGGTCCGAGCAGGCGAGACTCAAATACACCTACACCGCCCATTCCGGAGGAGGCAGCGGGACCGCCTCGGAAGTGCTGGGCCCGGGGCGGCAGAGGGTCGTCCCGGACGCCATTGCTTACCTCAGGACCCTGGGACTACCCATCCCCGACTCCGGGAACCGTCTGGGCACGTTGAAGGTGGAGGTTGCGGGCGTCGCCGATGTCGGCGTCGTCATCAGGACCACTACCCTCGTCTCCGGTGGACGCGCCGGACTGGCCTACCCTGGCGTCGCTCCCGGGGGAGGATTCTATAGAAACGATGTCGTTCATCTGTTGGGTCTCCGCCGGAACAGCCAGGACCGGTCCAATGTGGCCCTGCAGCACATGGGCATGTCGGAACAGCCGGTCACGCTCAGGACGACGGTATATTCCGCTGATCCTGGCGATGACCGTCACGCGGTCATGGATGATCTCACGCTGCAACCTGGAGAGTTCCACCAGTACAACGACATCCTGGCAGCCACCGGCTATGAAAACGGGTATGTCACGGTGCAGAACGTGGGACCTCGCGAAACTTTCAACTCCCGCTTCTATGCCTACGGGGTCATCAACGACAACTTCAACTCGGACGGATCGTTCGTCTTGCCTGCAATCGTCCGCCAGAATCCCGTATACCTTGACGGCAGGATGGAGGAGTCTGCCACCGTGATCGTCGAGACAGGATCCTTCAACAGTGAACTAACGGTGACGAACCTGGGTTATTCCGATGGAGACAACATCCTGAATTTCAGTTTCGTTTCCGACCGGATCCGGACTGCCGATCACACGGCCGAGTTCAGCCTGACGCTCGAGAAGGG
>JAPPFQ010000554.1 GCA_028875135.1 Acidobacteriota bacterium | reverse complement strand
GCCCAGAAGCAGGAGAACGTTTGCGAGGTCTATTTCATCCATGGTTCAAGGGCAAATGGGAAAATTGCAGGCAGGTGGTTCCAAAGCACGGCATGCAGCAGAGCCTGCAATATTCCAAGGTCGAAAAGCCTTGAAGGCCTTTCAGGTTGGAACCCTGTTGTCTGAAGAGCCACGGGAGCGGTCGTTCCAGGCCTGGAACGAGGCGAGTTCGTTAACGGTCCCGGAAGTCCGTGGATTGAATGCGTCGGAACAGCCAATAAGCCAGCACCAGCCCTGCCGCCAGAACCCATTCGAAGTGACTGTGAGGAACGTCGTGAACCGCGTGTGCCGTAAGAATCAGGGCCTTCATGGTTTGCTTTTCTCCATTGTCCGATAGAACTTGACGAAAGGAACATTATATATCGAGCGCTTGCGGAATGATTGAATGCCATCCTGGTTGGGTCCGTGCACAGGACTTCGGGAAGAATCGGCGGATGCAGGCTCCCGGAATTAACTTCCGATAATGGGTATTATGTCAACTTAACCTGTGAACGTGGTGGGCTGTGGAGCGGTGGCGTGGGTTAAGTTGACATAACACTCCCCCGAAATTTAACAGGCCTGCGTATGTCGACTTAACGTGCGAAGGTGGTCGGGTGCGGAACGGGGGTGGGTTGAGTTGACATAACACTCCCCCGAAATTTAACAGGCCTGCGTATGTCGACTTAACGTGCGAAGGTGGTCGGGTGCGGAACGGGGCGTGGGTCAGGTTGACATAACACTCGCCGGCAATTCGGCGAGTCCTCAGGGAAATCTTGGCTGCATCTTGATTCCCGCCGGGCGGGATAGTCCCGGAGCGCGAAGATAGGGTCGAAGGAGCTGTCCGGGCGGGCTAGAATGGGAATGGCGGTGGGTAACGGAACCTGGCAGGCAGGCCGATGAGCACGCAAACAGTTGCCGGCGGCGTCCAATGAAAATTCTCCGACGGTCGATTTTTCTGGAAATCACCGGATCCTTCGGTCTGGGTGCCCTGGTATTCAGCGCTGTCCTTTTGACCAACGAAGTCTCCAGTCGGTTGATGGAGACGCTGGTTCAAGAGAACATCACCTTGCAGGAAGCCGGTTTGCTCTTCCTGTGCATCTTGCCCAAGGTGCTGACCTTCTCCATTCCCATGTCGGCCCTGTTGGGCATTCTGATCTGCTTCGGGCGCCTTTCGGCCGACAGTGAGATTACCGCCATGCGATCTTCCGGAATCGGTCTCAGGAATCTGCTGTGGCCGGTGCTGGTCTTTTCGGCGGTAGTGGGCGCTCTGGCCCTGGTGAATTCCAACTTGTGGTCTCCCAGAGCCACTCACCGCTTGACGCTGATCAAGGATGAAGTTGCGCTCAAGTCGCTCAACACCGCCGTCCGGAGAGGCGTTTTCGAGGAACGTTTTCCCGGTCGCGTGGTTTACGTCATGGATACGGCCCCCGACCGTCGCTCCTGGAAGGGCATTTTCCTGGCCGAGGTAGCCGAGGCCAACTGGCCCAAGACCACCTTTTCCCGCCAGGGCGGACTGCTCAACCACCCGGGCCGGCGTGAGCTGCAGCTCAACCTCAAACAGGGTGCGACTTACGAGGTGGTGCCGGGAAAAGAAGGCACCGTGCGGGTCACTTCTTTTGAGGAAGCTACGGTTCCCCTCTTCAAGGCCATGGGCGCTCCTGCGGGTGCTCCCAAGGACAAGACCATTGCCGAGATGGACTCGCTCGAGCTCTATGGCAAGGTTTTCTCCGAGGCCACGACGGGCAGCGACCTCCACCGCAGAAAGGCCATCATTGAGCTCAATCGTCGACTGGCGCTTCCTTTGGCCGTGTTCGTGTTTTCCATTCTCGGGCTTCCTCTGGGCGTCGTCACCCGGAGGAGCGGCAAGTCGTTCGGGTTCGTCATCAGCCTGATCATCTTCCTGGTCTATTTCATCCTCTTTTCCCAGGGTCTGGCCTTTGCCGAAAGCGGTCATATCCCGGCCTTCCTGGGGCCCTGGTTGGCGAACCTGGCCTTTCTGGCATTGGGGCTGTTTCTCTTGTTGACCTCGGAGAGACAGTTTTCCTGGGGGAGGCTGTTTCGTCCTCTGGCCAACGCTCTCTGGAACTCAGCCCGTAGACTGAGCCGGAACCGCGTCAGCTCGGATGCCCGCGTCCGGAGCCACGGGGCTCCGTGGGGCGGCCTCCTGCGCTTCCCTGCCGGATGGACACTGGACAAGTACATCCTCAGCGGCTTCCTGAAGTTCTTCCTCCTGGTGCTTTCCGCCTTCATCGTGCTCTTCGTGCTGTTTACCTTCTTTGAACTGCTCAGCGACATCGTCGAGCAAGGCACTTCCGGTTGGACCGTGTTCGACTATTTCCTTTACCTGATTCCGCACATCGTGGTGCAGATGATCCCGTTCAGCGTCCTGGTAGCCGCGCTGGTGAGCTTCAGCCTCCTGACCCGAACCTCGCAGATCGTGGCCATGAAGTCCTCCGGAATCAGTCTTTACCGACTGTCATTCCCGGTTCTGGTAGCTGCCCTCCTGTTGAGCGCCGGTTCTTTCGTGTTGCAGGAATACATCCTCCCATCGGCCAACCAGAAGCAGGACGACTTGAGGCGTGTCATCAAGGGGCGCAATCCTCAGACCATACGCCCCACCCGCAAATGGATGATGGGCGAACGAAACCGCATCTTTCACTACAACTATTTTGACGACGAGCTGAACGTCTTCAATCGGATTTCGGTGTTCGACTTCAATCCGCAGACGCTTGCGGTGACCCGGATGGTCTTTGCCGAGAAAGCATCGTGGGACCGGGATCGATCCGGATGGGTATTCGAGGAGGGCTGGGCTCAGGGTTTTAGCCATGACCGGCCCCGGCAGACGCAGTTTCTGACCATCGATCGCGAGCTGATCGGATCCATTGGAGAGCGGCCCGACTACTTCAAGAAGGAAGTGCGCCAGTCCTCCAAAATGAGCTACCAGGAATTGGGAAGCTACATTGACGACTTGCGACGGAGCGGATTCGACGTGGTGCGGTTGAAGGTAGCCTGGCACGGCAAGCTGTCCTTCCCGCTGGTGAGTTTGACCATGGCCATGATTGCCATTCCCTTTGCTTTTTCGACGGGCCGCCGAGGTTCGCTCTACGGAATCGGAATCAGCATCGTGGTCGGAATCAGCTACTGGGTCTTGCAGGGGTTCTTCGAGCAGATCGGGAG
>JAPPFQ010000397.1 GCA_028875135.1 Acidobacteriota bacterium | reverse complement strand
TTCCCCAAGATAATGCAATATACATTGGCGCTTAAATGATTTAGGAAGGCTATATATCTAAGTCGTTCACGAGATAATCCGCAGATGAACGCAGAATATACTTGCAAGACAATCCACATTTTTAATTTTGATTTCAGTTACCCTATTGATCATAATTGTATGTAGCAATCCGAACCGAGGATTCCCTTTCCTCCAATTCTGGGAAGAATCCATAGAGTGGACACCTTGCGCGTTCCAGTATCGCTCGTAACGCTTCTTTGTTCCCTGGCGAACTTCCCCGCCGCCGCCTCTACCGAAGATGCCGCCCTGTATGCCCATGCCTGCGCCGCGTGCCACGGCGCAGATGGACGAGGGCGTTCGGTGGAGGACCGCGGTTTCGAGATTGAGCTGCCGGACTTCACGGATTGTGAATTCAGTTCTAGGGAACCGGATCCCGACTGGTATGCGGTGGTTCACGAAGGGGGCCCTGTTCGCGCCTTTGACCGGATGATGCCCGCGTTCGGAGATGCCCTGTCTGAGGAGGAGATCCACGCCGTCCTGAGGCACGTGCGCACCTTTTGCAGCAACGACGACTGGCCGCGAGGGGAGTTCAACGTACCCAAACCCCTGTTTACGGAGAAGGCATTTCCCGAGGACGAGATTTACTTCCAACTGTCTGCCGGTACGGGCGGCAGCAAGGCGGTTGAATTCGAAGTGACTTACGAAAACCGGTCTGGTCCCCGGGGAATGATGGAAGTCTCCGTACCTGTGGGATGGCGTGATTCCCCGCAAGGAGACGGTTCGAACTACGGCCCCGGTGATATCGGGCTCGGCTACAGGTATGCCTTGTATCACAATCTGGAACGCGGGAACGGGTTGAGCATAGGCGGGGAGATGATTCTGCCCACCGGGGATGAGGACGAGGGTTTCGGGTCGGGGTCGACCAGACTGGAACCCTACGTGGCCTACGTCCATCTCCTCCCCGGGGACGCCTTCTTCCAGGCCCAAACCTTTGGTGAGTTTGCAGTGGGAGGGGAGGCCGAAGACGAACTTGCACTGCGCGTCCTGCTGGGAAAGACCTGGACTCGGGGGGAGTTTGGCCGTGCCTGGAGTCCCATGGTGGAGGTACTTGTTTCCCGCGAGTTGGCCTCCGGGTCAAAAGCCAACCTGGATGTGGTCCCTCAAGTCCAGGTGGCTCTGAATACACGTCAACATATACTGCTCAATTCGGGGATGCGCCTGCCCCTCCAGAACCGGCAGGATGGGGACCCGCAATTCGTCGCCTATCTCTTGTGGGACTGGTTTGACGGAGGTTTCTTCGATGGCTGGTAGACGCGTCCGTCGGATGGGTTCCGGGCTCGCAATGGGACAGCTCGGGCTCGTTGCCATGCTTGCGGGGAGCCGGGCTCTGGCTCAACCCGTGGACCATGTCACGTTCGCGAGTTCGGATCAGTGTATTGCCTGCCACAGCAATCTCACCGATGCCGAGGGAGGGCCCGTGTCCATCGGGCATGCCTGGCGCGGCTCCATGATGGCCCATTCTGCGCGCGACCCCTATTGGCAGGCATCCGTACGGCGGGAAGTAATCGACCATCCGGAGGCTCAGGCGAAAATCGAAGATACCTGCTCCACCTGCCATATGCCGATGGCGCGAGTCCTTTCCAAGGCTGACGGGGGGCTGGGAAAGGTGTTCGAACACCTCGAGGCTGCCGCACGGGGGGAAGAGAGCGCAACGCTCGCGCTGGATGGGGTGTCCTGCACGACCTGTCATCAGATACAGGCAGACAATTTCGGGATGGAGTCCAGCTTCGACGGCAACTTCGTTATCGGGCCCCGGTCCGAGCCCCGGATTTTCGGACCGTTCGAGGTGGAAAACGGTCTCCGCCGGGTCATGCAGTCGGCAACCGGATTCAGTCCCGACAGCTCCTCTCACATTCAGGAATCCGAGCTTTGCGCCACATGCCATACCCTTTTCATATCGAGTCTCGATGAAACGGGACAGGAGGTTTCGAAATTCCCCGAGCAGGTTCCTTACCTCGAATGGCAGCACAGCGTTTTCGCCGAAACCAGAAGCTGTCAGGCGTGTCACATGCCGGAGGCTGCGGCCGCGCCGATATCCTCGGTGCTTGGCGAGTCGAGAGAAAATGTCTCGCAGCATGTCTTTCGCGGAGGCAACGAGTTCATGCTGCGTCTCCTGGACAAGTACCGGAACGAGCTTCTGGTAACAGCGCCTTCGGCCGACCTTCAGCGTGCGGCTGCGGCTACCAGGGACCACTTGCAGACTTCCACGGCAGAGCTCGGGCTGCTTTCGGTCGTTCGGGAAAACGACCGCTTCGAGATCGACCTGGAAGTGAAAAACCTCGCCGGCCATAAACTGCCGACAGCCTACCCCTCCCGCAGGATGTGGATACACCTTCAAGTGCATGATGAGAATGGGCGCCTTCTGTTCGAGTCCGGGGCCATGCGTCCCGACGGCAGCATCGAGGGCAATGACAACGACGCGGACCCGGGACGTTTCGAGCCGCATTACCAGGTGATCGACGACCCCGGGCAGGTGCAGATTTATGAACCCATTATCGCGGACCGCTCGGGGAAGATAACCACGGGCCTGCTCCGCGCCGTCAAATACGCCAAGGACAATCGAGTTCTTCCGATGGGGTTTGACAAGGGTTCCGCGGTCGAGGCCACCATGGTGCACGGCAAGGCGCGCGTAGATGCGGACTTCGTTGGGGGTAGCGACACGATACGGTACTTTGTTCCGGCAGAGACCAAGGTTAGGAGGGTTAATGTTCGGGCGAGGCTCATGTTCCAGAGCATCGGCTTCCGGTGGGCGCACAACCTTTCCGCCTACACGGCAAGGGAAACCGAGCGTTTCGTGGGTTATTTTAGGGAGAATGCTTCGACTTCGGCAACCGTACTGGCAGAAGTCTCAAACTAGGGTTCCGTAACATGACGATGGGGAAATAAATAAAGTGACGCGCGACACTCCGAACCGTGGAGCCGCGGACTGCGGCTTGGTGGCTCGTCTGTCCGAAGACGCGCTCAAGGTGAGACGCTATTTTCCGACGCTCATTTTTTCTTTGGAAGTTCCGGGCAGCGAGATTCTGAACGCCCACCTGATCGAGGCGATCTACGCCGAACGAGAACGCGACAGAACAGGGGTGCGCAAGTCGAACTTCCCGGAGCTGGGGAGTTGGCACAGCCACGTCAAGCTGCACAA
>JAPPFQ010000294.1 GCA_028875135.1 Acidobacteriota bacterium | reverse complement strand
GGCCACGAAAACACGCTCCTGCGGCGCGTGCGCCGCCTCGGCCTGGTCTGAGGCCGGGGGAGACGGCGCAGGGCCGTCCTGGGCCGCTGAGGGCGCTCTCTGGGCCGCTGGCGGGTCGGGTTCGGACTCGGGGGCCGGGTCCTGGGAGAGCCAAGCCCCAACGCGCTCCTTGACCGTCTCCCACCGGCTCGGGGGGACCGGGCTGGCCGCGATCGCGGCCGCCGCGATCAGACTGGCCCGCTCCTCCAGCAGCGCAGCTTCCTGGGCGGCCAGCTCGTCGAGCTGGCGGGCGGCCGCAGCCACTTCGCGCGCTGCGTTCCCCCGGTCGGTCTCGATGCCCCGCGCTTCCATCGCCCGCACGGCCGCATTCACGTACACGCCCGGCTCCCGCTCGATGCCCTGGTCGGCGTAGCTCCGGTGGTCGATCCGCTCCGGCTCGCCGGCCCGTTCCAGGGCCTGGTTGGCCTCAGCTGCCCAGGCTTCTCGGGTCGTCAGCAGCCAGTCTTTGGTTTGCAGGGTCCGGGTCTTGAGCGCGCCGCCGCGCTCGGGCTCCGCCCGGTTGGCCCGCTTGAACCACTCGTCGGCTTCCCGCTCAATGCCATCGTTGGCCCGCTCGCTAATCATCAGGTGACAGTGGGGGTTGGTCCCCTGCCCGGCGTGGATCGCCAGGGAGTAGGGGAGCTGCTCGGCAGCCGTCAGGGCCTGGGCGAAGGCGCTGGCGGCCGCCTGCTGCTCGGCCGCGCTCAGCTCGGCCGGCAGCGCAAATTCCACTTCTTTGTACAGCTGCCCGTTAGCCCGCTCGTAGGTGTCGGCCGCCTCCCAATAGGCCAGCGGATCGCCGGCCGCCCAGGCCGGCATGTGGGCCGATTCGCTGTATAGCAGCGGATCGCGGTCCGCCCCGTCCCGGTCGGGGCGGCCGTATTTGCCTTCGCGTGCAATGTAGCACGCGTGAGCGCTGGCGGATTGGCCGCCGGCGCGACTGCCGTTTTTGACGGTGAGATGGTAAATCGCCATCGAAGCGTCATCCGATCAGGCGCCCCGTACACGGGGGGCCTGATGGGGTGCAGGGGCAACCGCCCTGCCACGCAGCATTTCGTGAGAAATGCATAAGCGTGCCCTAGTGCTTATTCGCTCGCTCATTGCACCAGGGTAGGGAGTCGAACGGAGACCACCAGCGTGCGACGACTGACGGCTCCTGTGCTCTTGCTCGACTCCCACCTCACGTGCTAGCACAACACCATGGATCGAGCAACACGACGGGAAGAGCGAATTAAGCACCTCGACGAGGCGGTCGCCAAGCTCCGAGCCGAGCAACGACGCCTGCGCGCCCTCACCAGTCGGGAGGAACGCAAACAGGACACACGCCGCCTGATTCTGATGGGCGCAATGCTGCGGGACCGGATGGAGCGCGGTGATCTCCCGGAACCGCTCTTTAAGGCTGATATGGATCGCTTCCTGGTCCGCGACCGCGACCGGGCACTGTTTGGACTGCCACTCCGCCAGAGCAGCGAGAAAGGAACGACACCGGCATGAGCGCCCTGGCCTTTGACACCTATAAGGCCGTCACCGCCCTCAAGCAGGCCGGCTTTGAGGAGGCCCAGGCCGAGGCCGTGGTCAACACCATGGGCGAGGCCCTGGGAGGTAATGTCGCTACCAAGGCTGATTTGACGGAGGTCCGGGCCGCCCTAGAGGCAGACATGACGGCCATGAAGACCGCCCTGGAAACGGATATTGCGGCTGTGAAGGCGGATATCGAGCAGCTGCGGAGCGAGACGAAAGCCGACCTAGCGACCATGCGAGCGGATATGGAAACCCTACGGGCCGACATGGCCGAGCAGTTTACCACCCTCTACAAGCAGCTGTGGCTGATGGCCGTCGGCATTGTCGGCCTGACCGTCACCTTGGTCAAACTCATTCCCTAGCGGGGGACTCATGGCCCGATGGCAGTGCCCCACTTCGCGTGGAGGCCGAGCTTGACGTTCTCGGACGGAGTCGTTGGCCCGACCGGGGAGGCCCTACGGTGATATTTCGGTGATATCTCCGGCCCGGCGCTTGACCCGCCCCCGACCGAGGCCCACACTCGAAGAAGAGACGGAGTCCTAACGTGTGTATGGCGGCCCGGCCAGGCCGCCGCTGCTTTTCCCAAGGGACCGTGCTCCTGTCCCCCCCGCCCCAGGAGCACGGTCCCGCTCCCCGGCCTCTCACCTACCGCAGGGTGTCCCCGGATGCCCGTTTTGCCGCCCGCAGCGGCCGCTGCTGCCCGCCGAGGCCCCCAAGCCTGCCTAACTCCTGTCTGGGGGCGGACGGGCCGCTACGAGCCGTTACGGAGCCAAAATCGGGGACACCACCGAAGGTTGACACAATAGAACATTATCAGACGCGATGTGGCCCGATTTCGGCCCGTTTTGACCCCTTCTCGAGCCGATCTAAACGAATCGCGGGTCAACAGCCGGATTAGCCGAAGATTGTTCAGTCCGGGGGTTGCATATGCGGGGGGGCCTGGCTCCGCACGGCTTCCAATTGGCCTTTCAGCTCTCCGACTTCCTGGGCGAGCGAGAACAACCGCTCTTCCAGCCGGCCGAATTTGGTCTCCAGGTAGGCAAACAGGGCGATGACCACCACCCCAAACGCGATCCAGGGCGCAAGCCGTTCTCCAGGTGACATGCTTTGGTCATAGCAAACTTGTCCTGGTCTCACCATCGCCACGCGCAGCGCGTTTTCGCGCGCGTGGATTATATAACGATTAGCGGATTTCGGCCGATTCGCTAAGGAGCTGGAAACGTGGGAGTTTCCGAGAATTTCGGCGAAGCCTGCGCCCCTCGGATACCACGCCTATTTCAGCCGGCGAGCTGGAGGCCTGCGCACGGCCAAGTGGCGCTCCTGACTCTTGCTCGGAACGGTCTGGACGTGAACTCGGTCCTGGTTGATCCCGGTTCTTCTCTTGACAGTCCTGGTTCCCTCCCCGTCGTCCTTTCGCCCTTTCTTCCCTAGCCTAGACAGGCCGCCCTGTGGCAGAGTACCCCATGCCCGGAAGGGATATGCCATGAACCGCCTCTTTTTCGGGGATTGCCTGGAGGTCATGCGCCAGGACATCGCCGACGCATCTGTTGATCTGGTCTACGCCGACCTGCCCTTCAACTCCAAACGGCTCGACAACGCCTTTATGGGCGGTGCCCAGCGGGTCGCCTTAACGGCAAGCGCCCCCCTGTGAA
>JAPPFQ010000632.1 GCA_028875135.1 Acidobacteriota bacterium | reverse complement strand
GTCGAGGCCCGAATGTCGGCGACGAAGTCGGAGATGGTGAAGTCGACCTGGTGACCCACCGCCGAGATTACGGGAACCCGGGAGGCCGAGATGGCTCTGGCGACCGGCTCCTGGTTGAAGGCCCACAGGTCTTCCATCGATCCCCCGCCGCGGCCGACAATGATGAGGTCTACCTCGGAAATGCCGTTGAGGGTGTGGATGCCGGCGGCGATTTCCTCCGCGGCTCCCTCGCCCTGGACCCTGGCCGGGAACAGCAGCGCCGGGATCGCTTGGCGACTACGGTTCAAGGTCCGCAGAATGTCGTGAATGGCCGCTCCGGCCGGTGAGGTCACGATCCCGACAGTTCGAGGGAGAACCGGCAAGGGTTTCTTGCGGGCTTCGTCAAACAGGCCCTCGGCCTCGAGCTTGGCCTTCAGTCGATCGAAGGCGATCTGCAGGGCGCCGATCCCTCTGGGTTCGATGGATTCGGCATAGAGGGAATATTCGCCGCGGAGCTCATAGACCCCCAGGCTTCCTCGGACCAGAACCTGGTCGCCGTCTTCGAATCGTTGACGAAGTCGCCGGGCTTTGCTGCGGAAGCAGACGCACTTCAACTGGGCTCGAGCGTCCTTCAGTGCGAAGTAGATGTGCCCGGCGTTGGAGACCGTCCAGTTGGAGATCTCTCCCTCGACCAGCACACCCTGAAATTCCCCCTCCAGCAGCGATCTCACCTCGGCGGTGATTTCGGAGACCCCATAGATTCGTTGAGAGGGAAAGGAAACCATGCGTTCTGGGGCCGCCTCGGCAGCCGCCGAAGCCGGGAGCTACCGCCGGAAGAAGAAAGACAGAATCAGGGTCAGGAGAATGCTGAGCACGATGGAGGTGGTCAGCGGGAGATAGAAGGTAAAGGTGTCTCGCTTGAAGACCAGGTCTCCGGGAAGCCGGCCCAACTTCAAGAACGACAAATGGCCGGCAAAATTCAATATCAGGCCTATCGCCAGAAAAACCAGTCCCAGGACAATGAAGAATTTAGCCATGTGACCCGGCTAGTCCGGCAACTCCGAATCGCTGAAGAAGTACTGGATCTCCCTGCGGGCATTTTCATCGCTGTCGGATCCGTGGACGACGTTCTTTTCGATCGAGGTGGCGTAGAGCTTGCGCAGGGTTCCTTCTGCAGCCTGCCTGGGATCGGTGGCTCCCATCAGCTCCCGCAGGCGAACCACCGCATCGGGGGCTTCAAGGACAACCACCACCACGGCGCCGGAGCTCATGTAGCGAACCAGGTCCTGAAAGAAGCCTCGTTCGCGGTGCACCGCGTAGAATCCCGCGGCCTGCTGCGGACTCAAGTGCAGCATCTTGAGAGCCTTGATCCGGAATTCCTTCTCCTCGAACCGTTTCAGAATGTCCCCGACGTTGCCCTGGGCTACGCCGTCCGGTTTGATGATTGACAGGGTGCGTTGCGGACTCAAAGGAAAGCCTCCAGTAACGATGAAAGGATTGCGGCCCCTTTCGAGTCGGAGGCCGCAAGGGCGTCGGTAGGCCACGCCGGAAGCAGGGTGTCATTTCAGGAAGACTACCCCGGCAGAATCCGGGCCGTCGTTTCGCCGATGTCGGCGGGGCTGCGGGCCACGTGGAGTCCGCACTCCTCCATCAGGCGGATCTTCTCCTCCGCCGTGCCCTGGCCCCCGCTGATGATGGCCCCGGCATGCCCCATGCGCCTTCCGGGAGGAGCTGTCTGACCCGCGATGAATCCCACGACCGGCTTGGAAAGATGGGACTGCACGTAGTGTGCGGCGGCTTCCTCGGCCGTGCCTCCAATCTCCCCGATCAGCACGATGGCTTCCGTTTCCGGATCATCCTTGAAGAGGCGGAGGGCGTCCACAAACGAGGTTCCGATGATCGGATCCCCCCCGATGCCGATGCAGGTCGATTGACCGATGCCCCGGGAACTCAACTGCTGCACGGCTTCATAGGTCAGGGTTCCGCTCCGGGAGATCACCCCGACCGTGCCCTCCCGGTGGATGGCGCCGGGCATGATCCCGATCTTGCATTTGCCCGGAGAAATGATCCCCGGGCAGTTGGGTCCGATCAGGCGGGATTTCCTTCCGGCCATGAACTGTCGAACCCGGATCATGTCGAGCGTGGGGATCCCTTCGGTGATGCAGACCACCAGGTCGACCCCGGAATCTACGGCCTCCATGATGGCATCCGCGGCCACGGCGGGGGGGACGAAGATCACCGAGGCGTTGCCGCCGGTCTCCCGGCAGGCCTGTTCCATGCTGTTGAAAACGGGAATCCCTTCATGAACGGTTCCGCCCTTGCCCGGGGTGACTCCACCAACGACCCGGGTCCCGTACCGGATGCACTGAAGGGTATGGAAGGTCCCCTCGCGTCCGGTAATGCCCTGCACGACAAGTCTCGTGTCCTGGTCGACCAGAATGCTCACGCCATTGACCTTGTGAAAAGTGAATAGTGGCTAGTGATTAGTGGATAGTTATTTTATCGACCCGTTAAGCAACTGAAACAAACCTGTTTCACTCTCGAATGAGCCGCACGGCAGGGCGGGCGGCCGCTAACCACTGACCACTAACCACTGACCACTAACCACTAACCACTAACCACTGACCACTGACCACTAACCACTAATCACTAGCCACTGGCCGGGTTCACCGGCCCGATGCCAAACGAACCACCTTCTCGGCTGCATCCTGCATGCCCGAGGCTACCGTCAGGCTGAGTCCGGATGCCTTGAGAATTTCCCGGCCCTGTTCCAGGTTGGTGCCTTCCAACCGGACCACGATGGGTACTTCCAATTGCATGGACTTGGCGGCGTCCACCACGCCCCGGGCCACGATGTCGCACCGCATGATGCCGCCGAAGATATTGATCAGAACGGCCTTGACGTTGGGATCGGTGAGAATGATGCCGAAGGCGTTCCGGACCTGTTCGGCATTAGCTCCGCCGCCGACATCCAGGAAGTTGGCGGGAGATCCCCCGGCCAACTTGATAATGTCCATGGTGGCCATGGCCAGCCCGGCCCCGTTGACCATGCAACCCACGGTGCCGTCCAGCTTGATGTAATTCAGTCCGTGCTTGCCGGCTTCAACTTCCAGGGGATCTTCTTCGTCGGTATCCCGGAGCTCTCGGATGTGGGGATGCCGGTAGAGCGCATTGTCGTCGAAGTTGATCTTGGCATCCAGGGCGTAGAGCCCCCCGTCTTCGGTCAGGAGTAGGG
>JAPPFQ010000194.1 GCA_028875135.1 Acidobacteriota bacterium | reverse complement strand
GGGGTGGACTGGTCTACATGGATGGGGCCAACCTCAATGCCCTGATGGGGATTACCCGGCCGGGCAGCTTTGGAGTGGATGTCCTCCACATCAATTTGCACAAGACCTTTTCCACGCCACACGGCGGCGGCGGTCCCGGGGCCGGACCCGTGGCGGTCAAGCAGGTGCTGGAACCCTTCCTGCCGGTTCCAACCGTGGAGCGACGCCAGGACGGAGGTTACTTTCTGAATCACGACCGTCCTTACTCCATCGGCAAGGTCAAGGCTTTCTACGGAAACTTCCTGACCCTGGTGCGGGCGCTGGCCTATATCCTGGCCAACGGGGGCGAAGGGCTCAAGCAGGCCAGCCAGGTGGCCATTCTGAATGCCAACTACATCAAGCACCATTTGCGCGATGTCTATGACCTGCCCTACGACCAACCCATACTTCACGAAGTGGTGTTCTCCAGCAGGCGGCAGACCCGGAACAACCTTACGGTGATGGATCTTGCCAAGCGCCTGATGGATTACGGCTTTCACCCGCCCACCGTCGCTTTCCCCCTGATCGTGCAGGGAGCCCTGATGATCGAGCCGTCCGAAACCGAAAGCCGGCAGGAGCTGGATCAGTTTATCCACGCCATGCGGTGCATTGCCGAGGAAGCCGATTCCGATCCCGACCTCCTCAAACAGGCGCCCCATTCCACCCGGGTGAGCCGTCTGGATGAAGTCCGGGCCGCCCGACGGCCGGTGCTGCGGTGGAAGCCGGACGAGGCGGGCGACTAGTTTATCCTTGACAACCATGGAGGGGCGTCATTATAAAGAATAGAACTTGGCACTCAAGGGCAAAGAGTGCTAATAAATGCCCGTAAACCGTTTATATTTAAGGAGAAAACCCTATGAGTCTTAGACCCCTGCAGGATCGCATCCTAGTTCAGCGGACCGAGCCGGAGGAAACGGTCAGAGGTGGCCTGATCATTCCGGATACAGCCAAGGAGAAGCCCCAGGAAGGAATCGTCAAGGCCGCCGGCAATGGCAAGGTTCTCGAAAACGGCAAGCGATTGGATATGACGCTGAAGGCCGGAGACCGCATCCTGTTCGGCAAGTATTCCGGCTCCGAGGTTACCCTGGACGGCGAGGAGTACCTCATTATGAAGGAAGAGGATGTCCTGGCGATCCTGGAGTCCGAGTGAGGCCGGCTGGAGCGGTAGCGGCCAAACGGCCTCAGTGGCAAAATTTCGGGCCTGCAGGCCCCATTGGATGACTGGCAAGGAGAAAATTCATGGCTAAGCAGATTGTTAGCGGGGAGGATTCGCGACAGGCGGTCCTCCGCGGAGTAAACCAGTTGGCGGACGCAGTGAAGATTACCCTGGGACCTCGAGGACGCAACGTGGTTCTGGACAAGAAGTTCGGATCCCCGACCATCACCAAGGATGGCGTGACCGTGGCCAAGGAAGTCGAGCTGGAGGATGCTCTGGAGAACATGGGCGCGCAGATGGTCAGGGAGGTGGCTTCGAAGACCAGTGACGTGGCCGGCGACGGCACCACCACGGCCACCGTGCTGGCGCAGGCCATCTTGCGAGAAGGGATCAAGACGGTCGCGGCCGGCGCCAATCCCATGGCATTGAAACGCGGCATCGACCGGGCCGTCGAAAGCGCGGTTCAGCAGATAGAGAAATTGGCCAGCCCGGTAAAGGGTGAGATGATCGCCCAGGTCGGCACCATCTCGGCCAACGGCGACTCCGAGATCGGAGCCATCATTGCCGAGGCCATGAACAAGGTCGGCAAGGATGGTGTGATTACCGTCGAGGAAGCCAAGTCCATGGACACCTCCCTGGAGATCGTGGAGGGGATGCAGTTCGATCGAGGATATCTCTCGCCCTACTTCGTCACCGACTCCGATCGCATGGAATGTGTGCTGGAAGACGTTTTTCTGCTGATTCACGAGAAGAAGATCAGCAACATGAAGGACCTGCTGCCCGTTCTCGAGCAGGTGGCCAAGGTGGGAAGACCTTTCATGATCATCGCCGAGGAAGTCGAGGGCGAGGCGCTGGCCACGCTGGTGGTCAACAAGCTCAGAGGAACCTTGAACGGCGCCGCCGTGAAGGCTCCCGGTTTCGGCGACCGGCGCAAGGCCATGCTGGAGGACATCGCGATCCTGACCGGAGGCAAGGCCATCACCGAGGACCTTGGACTCAAGCTGGAGAATCTCCACCTGGAGGACCTTGGGCGAGCCAAGCGCGTGGTGATCGACAAGGACAATACCACCATCGTGGAGGGTGCGGGCCAGTCCGCGGAAATCGAAGGCCGGGTGCGGCAGATTCGTGCCCAGGTCGAGGAAACCACCTCCGACTACGATCGTGAAAAGCTGCAGGAACGGCTGGCCAAGCTGGTGGGCGGTGTTGCAGTCATCAGGGTGGGAGCCGCCACCGAGACCGAGCTCAAGGAAAAGAAGGCTCGTGTGGAGGACGCCATGCATGCCACCCGGGCTGCCGTGGAGGAAGGCATCGTTCCGGGTGGAGGAGTCACCTTCCTCAAGGGGATTCCGGCTCTGAAGGAGCTCCAGCTCGAGGAAGATGAACAGATCGGTGTCCAGATTGTGGTGAGGGCGATGGAGGAACCTCTTCGGCAGATCGCCGCTAATGCCGGAATCGAAGGCGCGGTGATGGTGGAGGAGGTGAAAGCCGGCGAGCAGGACAGCTACGGGCTCAATGCGGAAACCGGGGCACTCGAGGATCTGACCGCGGCCGGCATCATCGATCCGGCCAAGGTTACCCGGACCGCTCTCCAGAATGCCGCCTCCGTGGCCGGTCTGCTGTTGACCACCGAGGCTCTGGTCTCCGAGCTTCCGGAGGAGAAAAAGCCTGAGCCGCCCATGCCTCACGGCCACGGCGACATGTACTAGGTCCGAGTTTTCTCCAGGAGGCGGTCGGGGCCGGGATTGCCGGCCGGACCGCCTCTTCTTTTTGTCATTCCCAACGACCCGAGACTGTTCCCTGCCCTTTGCCCATGAGGTCTCCGACCAGAGCTCAATGGACAGTCGTATCCGTCGTCCTGGCCAGTCTGGGGCTCCTGTTGATCCCTTTTTGCGGTATGGCCTTCGGGTGCGGCTGCACCTGGCTCTGGACTGGAGCCGCCGCTCACTGCAACGTCTTTGAGCCCGGGCCGCCCGACTGTCCCTGGTGCGCCCACGGAGCCGTGGCGGGCACGGTGGCCACGCTGGGAATCGGCGCCTGCCAAC
>JAPPFQ010000032.1 GCA_028875135.1 Acidobacteriota bacterium | reverse complement strand
GCCCCGTGAAGACGAACCCGCCGTCGGGACCCGGAACCGTCCTTTCCAGCACTCCATTGCCACAGGTGAGCAGGACTTCGACATCGTCAAAGGCGCCCGTCCCCTCGACTCCCGAGACGTGGCCCATGTAGACTCCAGTGCCGGGGCCCCCGTCGCTGCAGCGGAGCGGGCTCTGGTCAGCGTGGCTGCCCGGATGGCCGACGATGCGGTCGAACTGCCTCTGCCTGTTTTCGAAGTCTGAAATCTGCCCCAGAAGGAATCGCTCGCCTCCGCCGCCAATGATTCCAGCCACCAATAGCCCAAATATGGCAAGGCGACCGCAACGGTTCGCGATCCCTTTCATGAGCTGCATCCTCCTGCGCGGCGTCTCCGCCCGCCGCTCGGACATCGCCGCCGAGCCTGGGCCAGGCTTCTGCGCATCACGATTCTTCGTCGAATACCTGCCGATGACGATCAAGCGTCCCATGTTCGTCACACTCTCAAGACAAACCTGCGGGATGAACGGCAACTCCCGGGCCTTGCCACTCTTGGGCAGAGAAATGGCCAACCCAAACCAATTCTCTTGCGGAGGATACTATCAATAATAAGTGTACTTATTGTGTTTGTGTGGCAGGTATTTATGAATAATAAGTGAGCTTTTCTATATGGGGAATTTGTGTCGAAATCTCAACATCTTGTAGAAGAGAAAGAATGTTAAGTTCTATTGCTGGTTTCTTGAATTTGCCGGCCTATACGCGCCTCTCTGGCCTCCGGCTCTCTTCCCAGCCACAGAGGCTTGATACCAACTCGGAGACTGGCCGTAAAGCTAGGAGAAAACTCATGCGAACTCTTGAATGGACCATCCCGTGCCTGAGCGGTTTGCTGTTCCTTTCCTCGGCCGCACTGGCCCAGAATCGGGCGGCGGCAGATCACCCGGTCGATCAGTGGCAGGCGATGCAGGATCGCGTTCGCGCCATTCGGCACAGCCTGTCCGATGCCACGCCTTCTCTACCGAGGCTGCCGGCCGAAGCGGATCGGACCAATCAGCTCAACATCGAAGGCACCAACTTCGTCAACATCATTCCCTTCGTCACCAACGAAAACGGCGCACGGACCAACATCGGGATCAACAACTTCAGTCAGTCGTCACTGTCTCAGGAAGAGAGTCCCCTGGCCAGCGTGGGCATAGGTCTTTTTGGTCCCTCCGGGAAACTGGACCGCGCAGGCGCCTTCTCCGTCCGGTCGAATGAAATGCGTCAACTCAACGACATCATCGATGCCCTGGCCCCGGTTGAAGGGGGAGGAGAAGCAACCACGGGGTGGCTGCTGATCTACTCGGACGAACCGGTTACCGCCTGGGCCTCCGTCATTCTGGATCAGAGCAGCAATGACCCCGCCATGCTGGTCTCCATCGCCGACCAGGTTTTCAAACCGGATGCTTACGTCGAGAGCCAGGGCACGCCGTCCAATCCGCTGCTGATCCACTCCTCGGTAAAACGAGGGTTCTTCAAATCCCGCCTGGCCGTGGTCAACATCGGTTCCGGGGAGGGACGTGTCAGAGTGACGTTGTTCGATGAAGCGGGAGCCGTGCTGGAAACATTACCGCCCGTCGCTATCGGTGCGAGCGGGATGTTCGTCAGCGACGACATTCGCATGTCGGTTCCCAACACTTTCGGGCCGATCACCATCGAGGTTGAAGATACCGGCGAAGACGGTACGCCGCGAATCGTGGCCACCTCCCTGATTGAGAGCACCACCGGCCCCTTTGCCGGTTTCCTGCCTGCCTTTGCCTTGCCTCGGAAAACCACCTCGGCCATCGCGGGGACCTGGGAGGGTTCTGTCACCGGCAGGATCATGGATGCCGAGGTCCGCCTGATTCTTTATCAGGAGCGCGACATGCTCTACGGAGGCCTGGAAATCCTCAGCGGCACCTTTCCCACGACAGACCGTTTGTTCGGCATCAAGGGCGATGTCGTCGACGGGTCCGTGTTACTGGAGATTCAACAGGTGCTCGACTGCGACAACACCGTCCGCGGCCCCTGCACGGTGTTCGCCTTCCGGCTGTTCGCCGAATCCATCAGCGACAATACCATCAGTGGCAATACGGTTTACGTCGACCAATCGGGCCGCTCCGATATCTCCAGCTTCACGCTGGCGAGGTTCGGAGACGTCTACCGGCCCCAGTAGCCCGGTCGGAGGGTGCGGCAGACTCGGCTGTTCGCCGATGGCGATTCGGGTACCGTTGGTGGGAGGAGCTTCTCAGCAAATAGAAAGGAGGAAGGAGCCGGAGGGGGACTGAACTGAGCTGCCCTGGCAGGGGAACTGTCAAATGATCCGGACCACCCTTTGCTCAAGCTGACGAAACGGATCTCGCCGAGAGCATCAACTATTTTGCAAACAGCGGCCCACCCGCAAAATCCAGTCGGGCGTCAACTCACTGGCGTAACCCTCAGTCCCTCTCGACCTCGAAATGGATGATCTCGGTGAAATCGTACTGTCGGAAGTTCTCCGCCCTGTCCCAAACTGTCATGTCCGCAAGGCCCCAGGTCCCCGGCGCCGATCCGGGGGGAAGAACCACGGTCCAGGTATGGGTCGTCCATTGTGAGGGGTCGCCAGATGGAAAAAGATTGTGCCAATTCCGGGTCTGGACCCAAAACCCATGCTCGATGCCTTGCGGATCTCGCAAGTGAAGGTAGGCCTGCGTGAATCCTGCGATATTGTCGCGGATGCGAAAGGTTAAAGTGACCGATGTCTCGCCGTTGGGCGCGTCCGGATTGGTGGGCTCGGCACTGATTTGAATGGCGTTGAGGTCCAACTCCGGGGCCTCGGTATCGGGGTTGTCGGTAGCCAGTTCGATTTGTCGCGCCGTTTCATCGACAAATGTTTCTTCCAGCCTGAGAAGGTGCCCCGGATCGCCAAAAAAGACACCGGATTGGTTCAAGGCAAGGTCAGTCATCCTGATAAAGTTCATCCTGTACACCGACGAGGGCATGTAGTGCGGCATCAGGAACAGGACCTGGCAGCTCCCGCTCTGCGAGTCATAGTCGCCGTGTTCCTCAAATCGATAGGTGTCCAGGAGTTCGTCGTTGAGCGACGCGTAACAGGGAATATGATCCCTCATTCCCTTGTCTTCATCCACCTGCCAGCTTGCCCGAATCACCTGAATCTCCCGATTCTCCCGGGTTTCGACAGACTTGGTGAGTGAGGCCGAGTTCCTCACGTACCGGGGGGGCGTGACG
>JAPPFQ010000169.1 GCA_028875135.1 Acidobacteriota bacterium | reverse complement strand
GGGAAACCCCGGCCTCAGGGATATTCATCCCCTGCAGGACGAGGACACCATTCAGGGTATTCTGGAGGTTTACTTCCGGTTGGAAGAGTTCCTCAAGGAGATCTCGGGGCTGGATCATTTCAGTTTCCAACCGGGCGGCGGCGCCCAGGGCGTCTACGCCAATGCCTGCATGGTTCGGGCCTTTCATGAGGCCAGGGGGGACGAGAAGAGATCGGAAATCATTACCACGCTGTTCTCCCATCCCTGCGACGCCGCCAGTCCCGCCACTGCCGGATACAAGGTGATCACGCTCATGCCCGACGAAAGCGGGTATCCCGACCTGGAAGCCATGAAGGCGGCTCTGTCGGAGCGCACCGCCGGTATTTTCATCACCAACCCCGAGGACACCGGAATCTACAATCCCAGGATCGATGAATATGTCAAGGCCGCCCACCGGGTGGGAGCCCTCTGCGCCTACGATCAGGCCAACGCCAACGGGATCCTGGGCATCACCCGGGCCAGGGAAGCCGGGTTCGACCTCTGCCACTTCAATATCCACAAGACCTTCTCCTCTCCCCATGCCTGCATGGGACATTCCACCGGGGCGGTCGGAGTGGCCGGGGACCTGGGCCGGTTTCTGCCGGTCCCCCGGGTGACCTTCGACGGTAACAAGTACCACCTGGAATACGATCGGCCCGACAGTATCGGCAGGGTGCGGTGCTTTTTCGGAAACGCGCCCACGATTCTGCGGGCCTACGCCTGGATCATGCAGCACGGCGCCGACGGGTTGCGGGAAGTAGCCGAGTGCTCGGTGCTCAACAACAACTACCTGCTCAGGAAGCTGAGTGAAATCCCGGGGGTGGTCATTCAGTATGCCCAGGGCAAACGCCGGCTGGAGCAGGTTCGCTACTCCTGGGACAAGCTGAAGCGGGACACCGGCGTCGGCACCGAAGACGTGATGCGAAGAATGGCCGACTTCGGTCTGCAGCACTACTGGATGAGTCATCCCCCCTGGATCGTGCCGGAGCCGTTTACCCTGGAACCCTGCGAGTCCTATTCCAAGGACGATCTGGACGAGTACATCGCCGTGCTGCGGCAGATTTCCCGGGAGGCCTACCGGGATCCCCAATTCGTCAAGAACGCTCCCCACAACTCCGTTGTCCACAAAGTTCCCTCGCCCGGCATCGACGAACCCGAGAGAATCGCCGTCACCTGGCGCCAGTACCAGAGGAAGAAGCGCGCCGGTTCCGGCGACCCGCAGGCATAGTCGGCGGAGGCCCACCCGGGAGCGCGGGCGTCCCGCCCGCATGCTATTCCGTTGCGTGTCGCTCAGTTTTCCCGCGATGGGGCACCCATCCGCCCTGCCGGCTCTGCCGGTCGAGCCGGGTCGAGGAGATGGGCGAGGCTGTGCCAGGATGTGTGCGGGCGGGACGCCCGCGCTCCCGGGGGACTTCATTCCGTGACGTCGTCGAAGCCAAGTGAAAAGTGGATAGATATTCGACCCCACGTGAAGCACCTTAGTCGGTCTCGCCACAGTCCTTTTTTCACACTTCAAACTTCACACTTCAAACTTCAAAACCCCTCGCTTCCCTGGCTTAGCTTTCCAATTGAATGACAGGTCGCGGTCTGTCCCGCAGTTCCCGGCTCCAACGGGTATGCTCGACGGACAGGCCGCGGTAGAAGGCTTCCATCTCGGCCGTGAATTGCGAAACATCGAGGCATAGAAAGCGGTCGGGAAGTTGGCGGAAGCGCTCCCTTGCCTTGCGGTGGCAGCTCAGAGCGCCTTCCAGGTTCTCGTTCCCGTAGTGGTAGAGTGACACCGCCGTCATGATGAGAGCCTGGTAGAAGAGCTTCTCCTTTCCTTTGGCCTCCGCCCAAACCTCCTCCCAGAGGTCGTGGCATTCGTAGTAGTAGCGGCGGTTGAACAGCTCCAGTCCGCGATAGAAGTCGGCTGGATGAGGCTTGTTTTCCGAGTCCACTGGAGAAATCCTCCTCCCTCTGGCAGTGCGCCTGCCTTTGTTGCATAATCATGGAGAGTGTCGCGAGGGGATGAAGAAGAGGTTGAAATGATCGGGATATTGAAGCAATCGTCGACGTTGGTCTTGTGCCTGTTTCTCCTGGTCGGAAACCTGGTGTCCGACGACGTTCAAGACCGGGAACACGCCGCCGAGGAAAGGATCATCGGCTTTCTGAAGACCCACCTCGAGCCGGGCAAGCCCGTCCTGATTACGGAGCTGCACCAGCGCTTCACCGAACCCGAGGAGCGCAGGGTTCTCAGTCGACTCTACAACATTTTCTTCAAGGTGCCTCACTTCGTCGCCCAATACTATGCCGTCCAACAAAAACCGCCCCTGCTTCGCGAAATCGCCGAGCAGTTCAACTTGCGGATCGCGGGTGAGGTCGACGTGATTCTCCGGATCGTGGAGTACGATCGGAGGGTGCCCCGATTCTTCGAGAGAGACCCGGAAAGCGGTGAGATTGCCTCGGTGGACCTGGAACGCATCAAGGCCGACTCCCGCTTCAACAAGGTCATCGAGCGTTCCATTGCCGGCTGGGAAGGGAAGAGGGCCCCTCAGTTCACCATGCGGCTTCTGGACGGGGACGAGCTCAGCCTCGATTCCAGGCAAGGTACCCGCCTGGTCTACTTCTGGTTTACCCACTGCCCCCCCTGCGTCAAGATCACCCCCCACCTGGTGTCCCTGCAGGAACAGTTCGGACCGCGGAACTTCACCGTCATCAGTCTGAATGCCGACCGCGTTTTGGACTTGGGATACCCCGACTCGGAACGCGCGGCCTACCTGGACAAGCACAAGATCAATTTCCCGGTGGGCCATCTGACCGCGGAGGTTCAGGAGGCCTATGGAGGGATCCAGTTGTTCCCCAGCCTGTTTCTGGTCGACAGGGACGGGTTGATTCGTCACCACTTCGTCAACTATCAGGACCAGTCCACTCTGGAAAAAGCAATCCGATCCGTCCTCTGAAGGGTCCTGCGATCCTTTCGGAGCGCAGCCGGCCGCCGGTCTCCGCAATCCTTCCGAAGAGCGCTTGAACCACAGCCGAAATTTCAGCCAAGTTCCGCTCCCGCCTGGTGTGCGGATCATTCGAGGAAGGAACTGCCGATCGAATTTGAAGACGAACCACGAATGAACACGAATAGACACGAATACCGATGGACGTCCTTTGCTGCAATGCCGTCACGGAATGAGGCCCACCCGGGAGCGCGGGCGTCTCGCCCGCATGCAC
>JAPPFQ010000391.1 GCA_028875135.1 Acidobacteriota bacterium | reverse complement strand
GTTGTACCCGGTGCGCCAAGATCCTGGAGGGCCTAGTGGATTCCTTTTCAATATGCGGGATACAATGAGGGGAATGCCGTGGGGGGATTCTTGGCAAAACTAGTAGCTTAAAACCAAGGGATTGCAGGCAGTGCAGCAGCTTCCCGTTCCAACCATCCTGCTCATCCTGTTTATCCATGTTACCCAATGCAACAAAGCGGTCTAACGGTATATGGTCGCGAAGTGCGATGAAGGATCCCTGTTTCACTCTGAAATGATCCGCACCGTGGGGCGGGGGCACAGTTAACCTGACCGTCCCCCCGATTGGAAACCTCTGCTTATGTCAATCCTGGTTGTGGGCTCGGTGGCTTTCGATTCGGTTGAAACCCCTTTCGGCAAGGCCGAGGAGGTTCTGGGAGGCTCGGCCTCCTATTTCTCCCTGGCGGCCAGCTTTTTTGCTCCGGTCCGGCTGGTTGCCGTGGTTGGAGAGGATTTCCCGGAGGAGCACCTCCAGTTGTTCAGGGATTTCTCCATAGACATCCGGGGGTTGCAGCAATCCCCCGGTAAGACCTTCCGCTGGAAGGGCGAGTACGGCTACGCCCTCAATGAGGCCAGGACCCTGGATACCCGGCTCAATGTGTTCGAAACCTTCAGCCCGCGCATTCCCGATCCTTACCGGAAGTCGGATTGCGTCTTTCTGGGCAACATCGATCCGGTGCTGCAGGCAGGAGTGCTCTCCCAGGTGGAAAAACCCCGTTTCGTGGCCTGCGACACCATGAACTACTGGATCGAATCCAAGCCCGATGAACTGCGGGAGACGCTGGGGCGGGTGGATATCCTGATCATCAACGACGCCGAAGTGCGGATGCTCACCGGGGAGCACAATCTGACCAGGGCGGCCCGGCGCATTGCCGAATGGGGTCCCCAAACGCTGGTGGTCAAGAAGGGGGAATATGGAGTGGCGATGTACCACGGCGGATCCATCTTCGGCGCTCCGGCTTTCCCCTTGGAGGAAGTCTTCGACCCCACCGGGGCCGGAGACAGCTTCGCCGGAGGTCTGGTGGGCTACCTGGCCCGGTCCCGGGCGCTCAATGACGAATCCCTTCGCCAAGCGGTCATATACGGTTCGGTGATGGCCTCCTTCAACGTGGAAGCCTTCAGCCTGAACCGGCTGAGGACGTTGAAGGCGTCCGACATTCGGCGCCGCTTCCTTCAATTCAAGGAACTCACCCACTTCGAAGCCGGAAATTCCCTTTAGGTCGCAACTTCGATGCGGTTTGCCAAAGCAGAAGCCCTGGGCAACGATTTCGTGATCGTCGATGCCGGGCAACTGGCCGGGAAAGATGCTTCCAGGGTCGCCCGGCAGGTCTGCCGGCGCTCCCACGACCTGGGAGCGGACGGCCTGATCCTGTTTCGCAGGACGGAGGGTTCCGGGCGGCCGCGCTTTTCCATGCAGGTCTTCAATGCGGACGGGAGCGAGGCGGAGATCTCCGGCAACGGCCTGCGCTGCCTGGCAGCGCAGTTGGTCCAGCAGGGACAGGCAACCGGCGGGAGGCTGGTTATCCAGACCGGCGCCGGCGCCAGGCGGCTGAGTCTGACCGGTTCCAAACCGCCCGAATACGGCTTCAATCTGCTGATGGGAGAGCCTGTTCTGGATCCGGCGGCTATTGACTTTCGACCCGATCCGCCCGGGGCCTCCCTGGTCGGGTATCCGCTGTTGGTGGGGGACCGGATCCACCCGGTCACGGTCACATCGATGGGCAACCCGCACTGCTCGTTGCTGGTGGCGGATCTGGAGAAAACCGATTGGGAAGGATTGGGGCATCGGATTGAAGTCCACCCGTGCTTTCCACGGCGAACCAACGTGGAGTTCGTACAGGTTCTGGACCGAAGCAACCTGGCCGTGCGCTTCTGGGAGCGCGGAGTAGGGAAGACCCTGGCCTCGGGCACGGGAGGCTGTGCCGCCGCCGTCGCCGCCTGCCTGAACGGGGTCTCCGACCGGGCGGTCCAGGTCCATACTCCGGGAGGGATCCTGCAGGTTCATTGGCAGGAGGACAACCAACTGTCACTTTCCGGACCCGCCCGGATCGTTTGCCAGGGCCAATACTATCCAGTAGAAGACTGACCGCTTCTCATGGGGACAGGGAAACGGGCCACTCAAGGAGGAGTATCCGTGCCGGTCGAAAGCCGAACTATCCGCTTGTCCACCCGAGGTTTCTGCGACGTGGTGGACATTACCCCTGAAATCAAATCCGCCCTGGCCGGCCAATCGCTCTCGGCCGGCGTAATCACGCTGTTTGTTCCCGGGTCCACCGCGGGCCTGACTACCCTGGAATATGAACCGGGGTGTGTCCAAGACCTCCAGGACGCGCTCGAACGCCTGGTGCCCCAGTCCGCCCACTACGCGCACAACGCCCGCTGGGGAGACGGCAACGGCTTTTCCCATATCCGGGCGGCGCTGCTGGGTCCATCGCTGCAAGTTCCGTTCGCCGACCGGGAGTTGAAGCTCGGTACCTGGCAGCAGGTCGTGCTGGTTGACTTCGACAACCGTCCCCGTCAGCGGAGAGTCGTGCTGCAGTTCATCGGAGAGTAGGGCTGTGCAAACCCTGTGCCGTGACTGTGGCGCCCAGCCGGTTCCCGAGGCCGAAACCTGCCCGGCCTGCGAATCGGCGCGCATCGTGCGGCACCAGGAGCTTCATGGTCTCACCATTGCCCATCTCGACTGCGACGCTTTCTACGCCGCCATCGAGAAACGCGACCGGCCGGAGTTGCGGGACCGTCCGGTGGTCGTCGGCGGGCACCACCGGGGCGTGGTGGCCGCCTGCTGCTACGTCGCCCGCGCCCGGGGCGTGCACTCGGCCATGCCGATGTTCAAGGCCTTGAAAGCCTGCCCCGGCGCCACCGTCATCAAGCCGGACATGAAGAAGTATACCGCGGTGGGGCGCAAGGTCCGGGAGATGATGCTGAACTTGACCCCACTGGTGGAACCCCTCTCCATCGACGAGGCTTTCATGGACCTTGCCGGAACGGAGGCTCTGCATCGCGGCAGCCCGGCCACGACCCTGGCGTTGCTGGCGCGCCGGGTGGAAGAGGAGCTTTCCATCACCGCCTCCATCGGGCTCAGCTACAACAAGTTTCTCGCCAAGATCGCCTCGGATCGGGACAAGCCGCGCGGCTTCGCCGTTATCGGACGAGCCGAGGCCAGGACCTTTCTGTCGGGCAAGCCCGTCAGCCTGTTGTGGGGCG
>JAPPFQ010000360.1 GCA_028875135.1 Acidobacteriota bacterium | reverse complement strand
GGCCCATTCCGCGGTTCCAGCCACCCGGTACGGCCCGGCCTGCGAGGAGGATGTTTCCATTGATCAGAAGGCGATTGCGCTACGGCGCCGGCCTTTTGTTGTTAGTGCTGGCGGTCATTGGCCAGGTCCGATCGGCGCCCCAACTCCAGAGTTCCGACTTCGACTTCAGCATCTATTTTACCGGAAACGTTCGGGGGAATCTCGAACCCTGCGGCTGACCGCGCAATCCCGCGGGCGGTCTTGCTCGCCGAGCAAACGTCATCAGGGAGAGGACCCGGGAGTTTCCCGACCGTCCGGCGCTCCAGGTGGAAATCGGCAACTTCATGCAGCGGCTGGGCCCCGATCGGGCGGTAAAGAACGAGTGGCTCTGGCAGGGGATGGAGCTGCTGGGAATCGAGGTCTTTAATATCGGGGGCAACGACGTTGAAGAACTTCAGACCCTGGGTTTGGAGTTCAGGAAGAACGGGCGGTTTATTTCCGCGAACCTGCTTTCGGACCAATCCGGAGAGCTACTGCTCGATCCCTATGTGATCAAGACGCTGTCGCTGTCGCCATCCTCTCCTCCTTTCCGGGTCGGCTTCATCGGATTTGCGGTCAGCAAACATTCCTCCGGGAGCGATGCGAGCTATCGCTGGGAGCATCCATCCGAGAGCGCCGGAAAATGGCTGCCCGAGCTGAGAGAGAAGTGTGACTACGTGATTGCACTGGCTTGCATGCCCCTTGGCGACGCCATCCAGTTGGCTATCGACCACAAGGGCATCGATATGATTCTCAACGGATTCGAGCATCAATCCGCGATGCCGCCCATCAAGATAAGCCGGTCCACCATCGTCTACGCCGAAGACGAAGCCAAGAGCCTGGGAGAGTTGCGCTTTTCGCTGAAATCGGGGCGGGCGGCAGTGCAGCCCTTGAATCATCGCTTGACCCGGCGTGTGGCCGACGACCCGGAAATCGCCGCCTTTATGGTGAAGGCCAAAGCCGACATTTCGGCCAGGCAGACCGAGATGGCTCTACAAACCGCGCAGGCCGACGGCCACGGCCACGATCATCACGGCCACCACCACGACCACGGCCATAGCCACAGCCACGGCAGCCACCAGGCCCACGCCGATTCCAATTTCGTGACCTCGCAAACCTGCGCGACCTGTCATGCGGAAGCCTTCCGGATCTGGGAAGGATCGGCCCACGCCCATGCCATCGACATCCTCATCAGGGAAAGGAAGGAGTTCGATACCCAGTGTGTCATCTGCCACGTGACCGGTTCGGGGCAGCCGGGAGGGTTTCAAGACCTCCTGCGCACTGCCCACCTGGCCAACGTGCAGTGTGAGGCCTGCCACGGTCAGGGGAGGGAACACAGTCAGCAGCCGACCGAGTTCAAGATGGAGCCTCTGGGGCCGAATTCCTGTGTGAGTTGCCACAATCCGTCCAACAGCCCCGAGTTCGAGTTCGTGTCCTACTGGGAAGCCATCAAGCACTGACAGGTTTTTGAGTGATCAGTGGTCAGTGATCAGTGTTTAGTGAAGCGCTTCGGGAATAGTCAAGCGCCCATGAGCTGGGTGCATTTTTTGATGTACTTCGCGGAGATCAACGAAGGGAATAACGCATCGATTTAATCAACTAGCCACTAGCCACTGACCACTATCCACTCCTTCCGAAACAGGGGTGTTTCAGACATGAAACCGATCGCAAGCCTGCTCCCCGACCTGTTCCGTCAATACGGGACCGATGGCCCCTGGCTGGAGCAGGTGGCTGCGGCGCTTTGGAAAGAGATCGTAGGCGAGCACCTGGCCCGTCGCACCCGACCTGTTGAAATCAGTCGATCCAGGCTGGTGGTTCTGGTGCCGTCGTCCGGTTGGAAGCGGCAATTGCGGGTCCTGCGGGGGGAGATCGTGAGCCGGCTCAACCAGGCGCTAGGCACGGAGATTACTCGTGTGGCGTTCCGGATCGACTCCACGGTGGAGCAAGTGCCGCCGACACCGCCTCCGGCGCCTCCCGGGAGAACTTCGACTCCCGTAAACCTGCCCCTTCAGGGGATTGTGGACCAGGAGCTCCGAGCCAGGATCCAGGCGGCTGCCGCGGCCTGCCTGGATCGGCCAAAGTGAGGATTCCGTGATGAAGATCGACGGCGCCCGGGTGGACTATATCGCCAATCTGGCCCAGTTGGCGGTGACCGAAGAGGAAAGGCGGGAACTCATCGATCAGATGAATTCCATTCTGGACTACGTGGAGCAGTTGAACCGACTGGACACCAGTGGCATCGAGCCTACAGCCCAGGTCGTCCATACCTCGGAGCGGAACTATAGCTGGCGGGCCGACCGGTCCCGGTCGGGATTTTCCCAGGAACAGTAGTTGGGAAACGGTCCCGCAACCGGGTCGGGCCACTTCAAGGTGCCGAAAGTTATCTCGGAGAAATAGCCCCCACCTTTCCCAAGCTCAACCCTTTGCCCCGAGGGTATTCATGGATCTCACCAAGCTGACCGCCAGGAAAATCAGGGGAATGATCGAGCGTGGCGAAGCTTCTGCCGTGGAGATATGCCGCGCCTTCCAGGATCGCATCCGGGAGCAGGATCCCGAGGTTCAGGCCTTTCTTCACTACGACAACGACTTCGCCCTCAACCAGGCCGAGCGGATCGATCGCATGAAGCAAGCCGGAGAGCCGCTGCCCGAGTTGGCCGGGCTGCCGATGGCCATCAAGGACAACCTCCTGATTCGGGGCCTCCGCTGCACCTGCGGATCCCGGAACCTGGAGAACTTTGTGGCTCCTTACAACGCCACCGTCATCGATCGGCTGGCGGCCGCCGGGGCGGTGTTTCTGGGGAAGGCCAATCTGGACGAGTATGCCATGGGGTCGTCCACGGAGAATTCCGCCTTTCAGCCTACCCGGAATCCCCATTCTAGCGACCACGTCCCCGGCGGTTCCAGCGGCGGCTCGGCCGCGGCCGTAGGCGCCCACATGGCGGTAGCGGCGCTGGGCACGGACACCGGAGGCTCCATTCGACAGCCGGCGTCGTTCTGCGGTGTGGTCGGGATGAAGCCCACCTACAGCCGGGTATCGCGTTATGGGCTGGTGGCATTCGGATCTTCTCTGGATCAGATCGGTCCGCTGGCTCACGACGTCGAAGACGTGGCCGGGATCCTCAAGGTGATCTCCGGAAAGGACCCGCTCGACGCCACCTCCCTGGCGGTGGATGTGCCCGACTACGCGGGCGGGCTGGGTCAACCGGTAGAA
>JAPPFQ010000766.1 GCA_028875135.1 Acidobacteriota bacterium | reverse complement strand
CGAGGGAAGCGGCGCCGTGCTGGCCATGCCCATCATTGAAGCGGCCTCGGCCTGCCTTTGCGAAATGGCCACCTTCGACGAGGCGGGAGTGTCGGACCGGGAAAAGAAAGAGGCGCCCGCGGAGAGCCCATCCCCATGAAGGGCCTGCGTTCCGCCATTGCCTTTCTGACGATTCTCCCCCTGGGACCCAGGAATGCGGCCGAGGATTTCCCTACGGCTCGCTTCTGGTTCCCGCTGGTCGGGCTGCTGCTCGGATCGGTGCTGGCGGGAACGGACCTGCTGCTGCAGTCGGCTTTTTCGCTACTCTCATCGGGCTCGGCGCCGCTCGACCACCGGTTTCCGCCTCTTCTGGCCGGCGCCCTGCTGATTGTCGCTCTCGCCCTGCTGACCCGAGCCCTGCACCTGGACGGCTTCATGGATACCTGCGACGCGCTGCTGGGCGCCTTTGAGCGCCGGCGGCGGCTCGAAATACTTCGGGACCCCCACGCCGGCGCCTTTGCGGTTGTGGGGCTTGCCAGTCTGCTGCTCCTCAAGCTCACCGCCCTGGCCACCCTGCCTCAGACAGACCGGCAGGCGGTGCTGCTGCTCTTTCCCTGCCTGTCGCGCTGGGGGATGCTGCTGGCCATGGAGCTGTTTCCCTACGTCAGGCGGGAGGGCCTGGGCACGGCGTTCTTCCGGGAAAGGGGCCGTTGGCCCCTGTTCGGCGGACTCTGCCTGGCGCTGTCGGCTGCCGTTGGGCTGGCCGGCACCACAGGAGTTCTCCTTTTCGCCTTGGCCAGCGCCGTCTCCTGGGCGGTCGGATACTGGGCGGCACGGGCGCTGGGCGGCCTTACCGGAGACATCTACGGAGCCGTCAACGAGACTGTCGAAGCATCCGTACTGGTTCTGGCCGCGGTCATTGCGGCAGCCTCGCCTCTTGCCTTGCAGTCACCGCTGGCGGGATACCTGGATTAGCATGGGACGGAGGGGCGGATGGAGGTGGGCGAGCGGTCTCTGGAGGTGGGCGTCCTGCTGGGGGCCCTGGTTTTGGATCTGGCATTCCGCGAGTTGCCGAAGGCGCTTCACCCTGTGGTGTGGATGGGAACCCTGGCCTCATGGATTGAGAAGAGAACACTGCCTGGCAAAGGACCCGTGAGAGCGTTCCTGACCGGCTTGGGCCTGGCCGTCCTGGCGCCTGTCGGCTTCGCCGGACTGGCTTGGCTGGCCGCTGCCGGACTCAGGGACTTGGGTCCCCTTCCCTACCTGGTCGGCGGAGCGCTCCTGCTGAAGACGACTTTTGCGGTCAAAGGCCTGGCAATAGCCGCCGGAAGCACCCGGCAGGCGTTGGAATCCGGCAGGATCGAGCAGGCCCGTTTCAGCCTGCGAAGCCTGGTCAGCCGAGACGCCGGAACGTTGACAAGCACTCAGGCAGGTATGGCTGCCATCGAATCGGTAGCCGAGAACACCACAGACAGTTGCATCGGACCCTGGCTGGCGTTCGCCCTGTTGGGACTGCCGGGGGCGGTGGCCTACCGTGCTCTGAACACCCTGGACAGCATGCTCGGCTACCACGGCAGATATGAGTACCTGGGCAAGGCATCGGCAAGGCTGGACGACTTGGCCAACCTGATCCCGGCGCGTCTCAGCGCGATCCTGATGCTGGGCGCCGGCATCCTGTTGGGACTGCCGTCAGGCCGGGGGTGGAGCATGGTCCAAAGAGATCGGCGACTCACCGAGAGCCCCAACGCCGGCTGGACCATCAGCGCCATGTCGGGACTGTTGGGCGTCGCCCTGGCGAAACCGGGCCACTACCGCATCGGCGACGGACTGGCCGATCCCGATTCCGCCGATATCCGGGCATCGCTGCGTGTCCTGTACGCGTCGGCCGGCCTCGGCCTGCCGGTTGTAACCGGATTGTCGGCCTTGCGTGCTCTGTGGTGGCAATAGAGCAGGCCTCGGCAAGCTGCACCGACGCCGGATTGGACGGATCTTTGGCGGAAGCACCCATGCGAGCCCAGTTCGAGGAATCCCACCCGGGCCCCATCCACGGCGGCTTGAACCCCCCGGAGCTGGAATCGCTGGGCTTGTGCCCCGAAGAGGTGCTGGACTTCAGCGCCAGCATCAACCCCCTTGGGGCTGGCCCTGGAGTAAAGGCGGCCCTGAGGCGCCTGTCGCCGGACACCTATCCCGATCGGAGTTGCCTGAAGCTCCGCCGGGCACTGGCATCGCATCTGGATCTCCAGCCGGACTCCATTCTAGTCGGCAACGGCTCGACGGAACTGATCCACCTGATTGCTCGGGCCTTCCTGAGCCGCGGCGACACCGCGGTCATCTTCACCCCGACCTTTGGGGAATACGCTGCCGCCTGCCGTCTGGGAGGCGTTTCTCCCGTTTCCATTCCGTCGCACCGTGCGGCCGAATTCCTGTGGGACCTGCCCGATGCCTTGAACCGCATCTCCCGCCTCAAGCCTTCCCTGGTCTTTGTCTGCAACCCCAACAACCCGACCGGCACATACCTGAGGGAAGACGAGGTAAGGCAGATAGGCAAGGTCATGGACAGCCACGGCCTGCTGGTTCTGGACGAAGCCTATCGGTCATTCGTGGACAAGCGCTGGAGGTCGCAGGCGTTGCTTCGCATGGGGAACGTGGCGCTGCTGCGATCCATGACCAAGGACTACGGACTTGCCGGTCTGCGTCTCGGCTATCTGCTGGCAGCGCCGGCGGTTGTCTCAAAGGTGGGAAAGTTCCAGTACAGTTGGAGCGTCAGCGCCGCGGCCCAGGCGGCCGGATTGGTGGCTCTGGACCATCCGCGGCACGTCGAGCGCGGCCGGCGAATGGTGGGCGCCAGCAAGAATTTTCTTGAAGGAACCCTCAGCCGGATGGGCCTGGAGTGCCTGCCCTCCGCCGCCAACTTTCTCCTGATCCGGGTGGGCGACGCCTCGCGCCTGCGCCTGGAACTCCTGAAACGATATAAGATCTGCGTACGGGACTGTGGGTCCTTCGGATTGCCGGAGCACATCAGAGTGGGAGTGCGGAACATCGAGGACAGCCGGCGGTTGGTCCGGGCGCTGAGACTGGCGACCGCGACCACCTCGGAGAACCATGAGTAGATTCTTTCTGGTCAGACACGGAACAACGGAGTGGAACGCCCAGGGTCGAATCCTGGGGCAGTCGGACCCGTCCCTGAACGAAACCGGAAGGAGTCAGGCCCGACGTCTCGGCATGCGCCTGTCATCGGTCCCCTTCGCTGAGG
>JAPPFQ010000643.1 GCA_028875135.1 Acidobacteriota bacterium | reverse complement strand
CTCCGACCCCATGTTCTGGACGGCCACGTTGGAGCGGTCCTGAGGGTTGTCGCGCAGCCCGCAGAGATAGACCAGTTCGTCGTGGAATCCCTCGTTTTCCGGAATTCCCGGATAGGCCAGCCCGGCGCGCCCTTCGGGGACGGCCGTGGGGGTAGTGGTCCGGACCACCGCCCTCACGTCGGAAGAATCCGACACATCCACCCTCAACGTCCCGATCCGGTTGCCGGTTTCGGGAATGGGAACCCCCAGGCCCCTGAGGTACTCGATGGCGTTGGAGGCGATCGTCTGCTGGTGGGGGCCGAGCATGTCGGTGGCGGCGCCGCTGCCCCCGCCCTGAGCCGCCGTATAGGTGAGCTTGAGCATGGCCGCATCGGATCCCCGGTTGGTGAGGGCCAGCTCCGAAGTGAAGTGGGAGGTGCCCTTCCCCTTCGAGTCCAGCACCACCGGGACGAACCGGGTCATGGAGTCCACCGAACCGGTTCTCGTATAAAAACCCGATCCAACGATGAAGTTGAACGGGACTACGCGTGAGCCTACATTGATTTCAGTCGTGAACTTGCGGGCGTAGCCCACCTTGGGGATGTCGGCGCTGTCGGTGTCGTCATCGGGATCGTCGAAGTAATACTCCACGAAGCCGCCTTCGGGATTACTTTTGGCCGCTTCAATGACCTGAGGCAGGATGAGCTCTCCGGTAACGACGTCCCGCACTGTCGCCACCAGAGGGCGCAGCTCGTATTTATCCGGAAACGCGCCGTGAAACACTATGATGTTGCTGGTCAGGTCCAGGACGTAGAGATACACGGGACCGTGTCTCCAGGGTCCGTTCGGATCCCGCAAGGCAATCTTGGCTTTCCACGCCGCGGCGAAATCGCCGGCCTCCCGTAATTGGAGAAAGTACTCCCCTGCTTCCGTAACGAAGGCCTTCAGGGTTGGTCGGTCCACCACGTCTCTGGCCGTAACGGACGGGTCGCCGTAGTCGATGGTTTCTTCAGCCAGGTGGGATTCATTGAGATCGAATCCCGCGAGCAGCACGGTCGGGCTTCCGAAATTGACCGAATTAAAGACGGTGGCATAGCCGGAGGCGCCTGGTATACCTGGCCGGAAACCTGGAATAGGAGTCGTCGCATCGAATGGGGCATCCGGTTCTTGCGACAATGTCTCCAGGAAGGCGGTGCGAGCCTGGGCGGCGGTAGCAGGATCGGGGGAAGCCAAGCCGGCCAGCACAGCCGGTTCGACTCCCAGCGCCGTAAGGATCGCTGCATAAATCGAGGGGTTGAGCAGCCTCCCCGACAATGCCATGTTCTTCGCATGGACGAATATCCTGCCATCCAGCATCAGTTGCACCAGGTAGGTGGAACCGGAACGGTAAGCACTCCCCTCCTGGCGGACAATACATCCAAAGTAGAGCACCTCTCCCAGATTCTCTACTCGCTGGGTATGGCTTTTGACTTCTACTCTCGCGGCCAGCGCGAAGTCCTTCAGGGTAGCGCTGCCGTTTTCCACTTGCTGGGCTGTCACACGCGGATCCGCAGGAGGAGTTACGCCGGGAAGGAGTGGACAAGCCTCCTGCGCCTGCGCTACGGCGTCGCGCACGTCGACAAAAAGGCCGGCCAGAACTACACTGCACCCCAATAGAACCATCCAGGACGATCGCCTGCCCGTCATGACCACCTCCCTACCGACATCTCCACGATGTGAACCCCAACTGCGACCAAGCACAGAACATGATAGCAATCTAGTGTGAGCAAAAAGAGAACGTCATTCCTTAAATCGTGTAAATTAAGTGTAATTCTGCTTTCTCGTGTCGCGTCACCCGGATCCGACCCGGAAAGGGCTATACAGGGGAGAATACTGACGGGCTACGGCATCCGATACGAACGCCGCGCAGGAGCGTCAGGGCCAACCGCTCCTGCGTGGTCGGTTCCGGACAAGGAGTCTCCGGGGCCGAACGATCGCAGGACTTGTCCGCCAACGTCCTGGACGGTCCAGTGGATTTCGGTTCGATCAGAGGGATATAATGAGGGGGTGGAAGCGGGAAAATTCTTATTAAGTCTATTATAATTAGTATTTTAGAAAAGATTCCCGACAGCCGGGGAACGGCGGCTCAAGAGCATCCTTCCGCCACCCGGTGCCGCTCCGAAATGGCGTCAATCACAACCCTCTCTCTTCGCCACGTTTTCGAGAGAGCATCTCCTTGTGAGAAATGTTCCTTCGTGCTCCGGCGAGCCCCCGTGATCCTGCTGTTCCTGCTCCTGTTCCCCACCGGTTGGGCCGTCAGAGCCCTGGCCCAGGGTCCGGAAGAGGTTCGATTCGAGCGGCTTTGCCGCAATTTCGTGGATGGGAATTCGTCTTCCGCCCGGTTGGAACTGCTGGAGTTCAGCCGGCAGAACCCGCAGAGTCCTCTGGCTTCACTCGGGTACTACCTGCTGGGCTACCGGGACCTTCAGAAGGGTCGCCCGGAATCGGCGCTGGACGCGCTGGAACTGGCGCTGGTCGGCGCCGACCAAGTCCCCATCCCGGATTTCATCCTCTATCACCACGCCGAAGCCCTGCACAAGCTCAATCGTCCCGCACGTGCCATCGAGGGGTGGCTAACCTACCTGAGGCGGTTTCCCAGAGGCCATCTTGCCCGGAAGGCCGTCGCGTTCCTCTGGGAAGACGCTCTCGTGACGGGAAACCCTAAACTGATTTTTGACTCTCATCGGGATTGGCCCCACCTATCCAAGTCTGCCGAGGCCCTTTACTACACCGCGGCGGCTAACGAGTCCAGGGGGGAAATCCGGCGATCCATCGACGGCTACCTCCGCCTGCACTACCGGTTTCCCTTGAGCCAGGCGAGCCGGAAGGCGCTGGCGGCCATCAATCGGCTGCAACTCGACTATCCCCGGGAGTCCTTCGAGGTTCCACCAAGCTGGACGCGAACGCGGGCGGAAGAGCTCTTCAAGGGAAAACGCTACCGACGGGCGGTGGAAGCATTGAACGCAGCCGTAGAAACAACCGGCTCACCCGCCGAAAAGGCCAGACTTCAACTGTGGCGGGCCATTTCCGAATTTCACTCCCGAATGCAACGGGAATCTCTCCGAACGCTGCAGGCCTTGCCGCCCAAATTTGCGCTGCAGCCTCAGGCCCTGTTCTACCGGGCCGAGAACTACCGCAGACTCGAGGATGACGCATCCTTCCTGCGAACGGTTCAACAAATAGAACGGCGTTATCCGAGTTCCTCCTGGCTGGAGAGAG
>JAPPFQ010000116.1 GCA_028875135.1 Acidobacteriota bacterium | reverse complement strand
GTGCACCCCAACGTTGAAGACCGCTTCGACCGAAAAGAGACCATGGGAATCTATTTCCAGGTCTACAACCTGACCGTGGACGACAAGACCCACAAACCGTCGGCTTCGGTTCAATTTGTCCTGAAAAAGGGCGGCAAGGAAATCACCCGCTTGACCAAGACCGAGCAGGAACTGGCGGGGGCCGCCCAGCAGATGACCCTGGAACAGCATCTGGCCCTGAGCGCGCTTGATCCCGGCAGCTACCAACTGGTGGTGAACGTCACCGACAACCTGGCCAATCGATCTCTCAGCAAGGCGGCCAAGTTCGAGGTCCGCTGAGGGTTGGTCTTACACTCTCGGGGTGGTCGGATAGGATCCGTATTCGACCCGGATTTCGACGGACTCTACCGAAATCCTCCCCCCCATTCCCGCCGGCCGCCCATCCAGGGAAATTTCCAGCAGGTTCTCCCCCTGGCGCGGTCGCACTTTCCGCAACCGAAACTCCAACCACTGCCCGAGCCAGGGATCGATGCGATTGGCATAGTCGCGCCGGCAGATCTCCTGCTCCAGGGACTGTCCGTTCAACAGCAGGGTGAGACGATCGGCCGTCACCAGGTTAGCGACGTAGAGCTTGAGAACGACCTGACTGATCCGTTCCGCCCCGCCCTCGATGTCGTCTGAAATGGTAAAGGGAATGGAGTAGCGCTTGCCCGCATCGCCGGCAGGCATCCTCAGGGGCAAACCGGCCCGGTAGCCCATTTCAACCGCCCCCTTGGAGCGGCGGTGCAGCAGGTAGTGCTTGTCGGCTTCCCGGATCAGCTCGGGGTCCCCCAACTCGGTCAGGACCCGGCGTTCCCTGTCCCCCAGAGGCCATCGGAGAAACCAGGCGTAGAGCCCGTCCACGCCGCGCCTCCGGTAGTTGGCAGCGGCGGCGCGAAAATTCTCGGGCGTGGGAAAGAGGACCTTGAGCGCCAACGGGTCGGTTCCGGTGGCCTCGTCTCCGACGTAGGGCGCCAGGACGCCGTAGACGGCGATATCCTTGGCGTGGGCCGCTTCGACGAGCCAGTCGACAGGCATGTCCACGTCCAGGGTAAAATCGATATAGAGCATGGGCGCCAGGTAGTCGACCAGGCCCTCCCGGATCCAGGCCCGCACGTCCAGACCCTGTTTGAGGCACATCTCCTCGGTGGGGTAGACCCGGGCCCCGACCTGCCCCGGCTTGCCGGGACGATTGCGGACGGCTTCGGAGATCTTGGCCACCCACTCGGTCAGCACCGGGGTCATGGCCGAAACATCCTCCGGTCTCAGGAACAGCGGCATGCCCCCCGGGGCCGCCGCGAAGTCCAGCTCCACCCCCTCGGTGTCGTATTCGGTGGCCAACTCCTTCAGCACCGCGTATTGGTGGTCGCGCACGAACTCGTGGGCCAGGCCTCGCCCGCCCTCGGGCACCTTGTACTTGGCCTCCAGCCCCCCGTAGGAGGCCATGCGCACGCTGGCGAAGAAGTCCATTCCTTTCTCATGGGCGCGGTCGATCAGCACGGTCAGCGGGTCCAGCCCCCGGTCGATCAGGCTCTGCATGTTATGCCAGGTGCGCCAGTAGGCGGTGATCGGGAAGGGACGCATGTCGGCCCCGAAGCGCTGGCCCACCCGGGAGGGATAGAAGAGACCGTCCCCCCGCTCCACCCCGTAGACAAAGGTGTCCACGGCCGTGCCGGCCACCTCGTCAATGGGCACCCAGGCGTCCTCCATGGTCATGGGGGGCTCGAACACGTAGAGGTAGTAGTGCCGGGCATCGTTGTAATAGAGGGTCCGTTTCCTGCGCCCGGACTGCTTGCCGGGGAGCGGCTCGGCCAGCAGGCCCGCGGAGGAGCCGGCCGCTCCCGCTCCCCCGGCAACGGTAAGGGCCTTCATGAATTTTCGACGGCTCAGGCTCATGGGGATCTCCCCAATGCTTGGTGTCCTGTAACAGAACACCGGTCTATGCCTTCGGCGTGGTCGGATAGAACCCGTAGTCGACCCGGACTTCCACCCACTCCACCGAAATGCCCATTCCCATGTGTGGCGGGCGCTCATCCAGGGATATTTCCAGCAGATTCTCACCCTTGCGGGGCCGCACCTTCCGCAGGTGAAACTCCAGCCACTGCCCCTGGTAGGGAACGATATTGTCGGCGTAGTCGCGCAGGCAGATCTCGTCTGCCAGCGACTGGCCGTTCAGCAGAACCGTCAGCCGGTCGGAGGTCAACAGGTTGTCGATATGCAGCTTCAGAATGACCTGGCGAATCCTGTCGGCCTTGCCCTCGACGTCGTCTGAAATCGAGAAGGGAATGGAGTAGCGCTTACCGGGTTCGGGTCCGGGAATCTTCAGCGGCAGATTGGCCGGATAGCCCATTTCGGAGGCCCGCTCGGACGATCCGTGAAGCACATAGTGCTTGTCGGCTTCCCCGATCAGTTCCGGGTCCCCGATCTCCGTCAGGATGCGCCGTTCCGTGTCTCCCAAGGGCCACTGCATGAACCAGGCATAGAGGCCGTCGACGCCGCGCCTCCAGTAGTTGGCGGACGCAGCCCGCACGTTTTCGGGCGTGGGGTATATCCTCTTGGGAGCCGCCGGAGCCGACCCGGTGGCTTCGTCCCTGATGTAGGGCTGAAGGGTGCCGTAGACGGCAATGTCCTTGGCGTGGGCCGCTTCGATGACCCAGTCGATGGGCATGTCCACGTCCAGGGTGAAATCGATATAGAGGATGGGCGCCAGGTAGTCGACCAGGCCTTCCCGGATCCAGGTCCGCACGTCCAGGCCGTTCTTGAGGCACATCTCCTCGGTGGGGTAGACCCGGGCGCCGACCTGGCCCGGCTTGCCGGGCCGATTGCGGACGGCATCGGAGATCTTGGCCACCCACTCGGTCAGCACCGGGGTCGTCGCCGACAAATCCTCCGGCCTCACATAGAGAGGCATTCCCCCCGGCGCCGCCGCAAAGTCCAGCTCCACTCCGTCGGTGGCGTATTCGGTGGCCAGCTCCTTCAGCACCGCGTACTGATGGTCGCGAACGAACTCGTGGGCCAGGCCCCGGCCGCCCTCGGGGACCTTGTACTTGCCTTCCAGCCCCCCGTAGGAGGCCATGCGCACGCTGGCGAAGAAGTCAATTCCCTTTTCATGGGCGCGGTCGATGAGGACGGTCAGAGGATCCAGGCCCCGGTCGATCAGGCTCTGCATGTTCTCCCAGGTGCGCCAGTAGGCGGTGATCGGGAAGGGACGCATGTCGGCCCCGAAGCGC
>JAPPFQ010000496.1 GCA_028875135.1 Acidobacteriota bacterium | reverse complement strand
GGTGTCCGCTGCGTGACGGTGAGCTTCGGCTACTGGGATTGGCACAGCACCAATTTCAAGAACGGGCGCTACTACCTTCCGGCCTTCGACCAGGGGGTCAGCGCCCTGGTGGAAGACCTCCACCAGCGCGGGCTCGACAAGGATGTCTCGGTCATTGCCTGGGGCGAGTTCGGCCGCACTCCCAAGATCAACAAGGATGCCGGCCGCGACCACTGGCCGCGCAACTCCTGCGCCCTGATGGCCGGCGGCGGCATGCGGGCCGGCCAGGCCATCGGGTCCACCAATCGACTGGGCGAGGAGCCCAAGGAAAGACCGGTCCACGTTCAGGAAATCTTTGCCACGCTCTACCACAATCTGGGCATTGACGCCACCAGAACCCATCTCACCGATCTGAACGATCGGCCCCACTACCTGGTCGACGGCCACATGCCCATGCCCGAACTGGTCTGATTACAAAGGTGGGTGAGCAATGGTGACCATCCCTCGGTTCGGCCTTCCCGGGGTCACCAGCCTGAGCTTGGCATCGGTTCTGCTTCTCCTGGTTGTTCCCGCACGGGGCCATTCCCCTCAGTCGCCCCCTGCTTCCGATACCAACCCGCTGGTAGCCTTGACCCTGGAGACCGGTCGGCCCGGTTCGACCGATTCCGACGGGGTGGTCTGGCTGCGCGGCTCGGAGGCGAGACAGCAGCTCCTGGTGACGGGACGCCTGCGTGACGGGCGCCTGCTGGACTACACCCGCAAAGTCCGCTATGAGTCCGGGCCCCCCGGAATCGTCTCCATCGACAACCCGGGCTGCGGGCCGCCGCTGCCCCCCGGTTCGGGGCGGGCCCCGGCGTGGGCCGCCCGGGGCCGGGGCGCCGGCCCCCGCCTCTCGGTTGGAGACATCGGGCAATCGAGGCGCGTCAACTTCCCCAACGAGATCGTTCCCATCTTTACCAAGTCGGGATGCAACAGCGGCGGTTGCCACGGCAAAGCCTCGGGTCAAAACGGTTTCAGATTGTCTCTGTTCGGCTTCGAGCCCCAGGAGGACTTCGAGTTTCTGGTCATCGAGGGACGGGGACGCCGCCTGTTTCCGGCCGCGCCCGAGCGGAGCCTGCTCCTGCTCAAGGCAACGGGGTCGGTCCCTCACGGCGGCGGGCTTCGGGTCGAGCGGAACTCTCCGGCCTACGACCTGCTCTCCCGCTGGATCCGGCAGGGCATGCCCTACGGGGAGCCCAATGACGCCGGCGTGGTGGGAATCCAGGTGCTCCCGGCCCATCGGTTGATGGCTCGCAACCAGGAACAGCAACTCCTGGTAACGGCAACCTATTCCGACGGCTCCAGCAAGGATGTGACCCGCCTTTGCCAGTATGAGTCCAACCAGAAAGAGCTGGCGGAGGTGAGTTCTTCGGGCCTGGTTCGGGTCGGGGAACAGGCCGGCCAATCGGCGGTGATGGTTCGATTCCAGGACCAGGTGTCGGTCTTTCGAGTGACGGTTCCCTACGGCGGTCGGCTGACGGAGGGACCGCCGCCGGAAAGCTTTATCGACCGCTGGGTGCTCAGCAAGCTCCGGACGCTGGAGCTGCCGCCGTCGGAACCCTGCGACGACGCCACCTTTCTGCGCCGCACCTCCATCGACATCACGGGGCGCCTGCCAACCCCCGGCCAGGCCAGAAAGTTCCTGGAGGACCCGGATCCGGCCAAGCGCGGGAAATGGGTGGATGAGTTGCTGGCGAGCCCGGAATACGCCGACTATTTCGCCAACAAGTGGAGCGCCATCCTCCGCAACAAGAGGCGGGACGAGCGGTCCACCCGGGGCAATTTTCTGTTCCACGCCTGGATCCGCCAAAGCCTGCTGGAAAACAAGCCCTACGACCGGTGGATGAAAGAAATCGTGACGGCTTCAGGGGAACTGGGGCGCAATCCGGCCGTGACCTGGTTCCGGGAAGTCAAGAACATGGAAGACCAGGTCCAGGACGCGGCCCAGATCTTTCTGGGAGTCAGGCTGCAGTGCGCCCGTTGCCACCACCATCCCTACGAGCGATGGAGCCAGCAGGACTACTACGGCTTTGCCGCCTTCTTTTCTCGCATGGCGCGCAAGCCGGGAACCCAGGCCGGTGAAGAAGTCATTTTCCATGATGGCGGAACGGCGGCCGCCATCAATCCCAAGACCAAGCTGCCGGTGATGCCCACGGGACTGGGAACCAGCGCCTTCGACATTTCCCCCGAGCAGGATCCGCGGGCGGTTCTGGCCGATTGGATGGCCGACAAGGACAATCCCTTCTTTGCTCGCATGCTGGTGAACCGCTACTGGAAGCATTTCATGGGGCGCGGACTGGTGGAACCGGAAGACGACATGAGAGGCACCAACCCCGCCACCAATCCGGACTTGCTGGACGCCCTGGCCGGCCATTTCGTCCAAGGCGGATTCGACCTGAAGGAGTTGATCCGGACGATCTGCCGATCCGGGACCTATCAGCGCAGTTCCCATCCCAATGACCAGAACGCGGATGACAGTCAGAACTTCTCCAGGTACTACCCCAAGCGGTTGACGGCCGAGGTCCTTCTGGACGCCATCGACCAGGTGACCGATGTCCAATCCGAATTCCCCGGTCAGCCCAGCGGCACCAGGGCCGTGCAGTTGCCCGACGACAGCTTTAACGCCGACTCCTACTTCCTGACGCTGTTCGGCCGACCCAACAATGCCAGCGCCTCCGAGTCCGAGCGCACCCATGACGCCAACCTGGCCCAGAGCCTCCACCTGCTGAATTCTCCCAAGATCCACGAGAAGGTCAGCGACCCGCGGGGTCGGGCCGCCCGTCTGGCCAACGATTCCGGCCTGACGGACGAAGAAAGGATCCGGGAACTCTATCTGTGGACCCTGTCGCGGTTGCCCGAAGAGCCGGAAATGGAGTTGGCCTTGGGCTACATACGAAAAAGGACCCAAGGTTCGGACGCTGCCGCAGCCTCGCGGAGCCGGTTGGAAGAGGCCTACCAGGACACCCTCTGGGCCCTGGTCAACACCAAAGAGTTCCTTTTCAACCATTGAAGCCACCAGCCAAGTTCACATCCGGAGGGAGAGAAATCTCCATGAACACCAAGATTTCAGACTCTGCGGCCAAGCTGCGCTTGTCGGCCCTGGTGTTGCTGGGAGTCGCCGGCCTCTGGCAGATGACGGGCATCCCCGCTTGGGGCCAAATGCCCTTTCTGCGGCTTATGACGGCTTTTCCTCCCGGAGGGAAGCAGGCCTCGACGGTCGAGGTCACCGTCA
>JAPPFQ010000402.1 GCA_028875135.1 Acidobacteriota bacterium | reverse complement strand
CTTCATGGGCGACGTGGGCTCGCTGGCCCTGGGCGGGGCCATCGGGACAGTGGCCGTGATCATCAAGCACGAAATTCTGCTGGTGGCCATCGCCGGCATTTTCGTCCTGGAGGCTCTGTCGGTAATGATTCAGGTCTCTTTCTTCAAGATGCGGAAGAAGCGGGTCTTTCGCATGGCGCCGCTCCACCACCACTTCGAACTTCTGGGGTGGACCGAATCCAAGGTGGTGGTGCGTTTCTGGATCGCCGCTCTGATCTTTGCCTTGTTCAGCCTGACCACGCTCAAGCTGCGCTGACTTTCCGAGGGGGAGCTTGGTGGCGCGGTCCTGCCGGCTCGCCACCCGACATGAGCCGCGCGGAATGACTTTGGAAGCAGAACCGATTGCAGGGAAGAAGGTCCTGGTGGTGGGAATGGCCCGCAGCGGAATGGCCGCCGCAAGGTTCCTGCGGACCCGTGGAGCATGGGTGACGGTTTCGGATACCCGGGGCCATAGTCAGTTGGAGCCGGAAATCCAGGCGCTGCAGTCACTTGGGATCGGTTGCGAGGTCGGCGGACATCGGCTCGAATCCTTGCTCGAGGCGGAATTCATCGTGGTGAGCCCCGGCGTTCCCCTGAACCAGCCGCTGCTGAGGGAGGCAGCCGGCCGGGGAAGGGAGATACTGAGCGAGATTGAATTGGCCTCCCGTTTCCTTCGAGGACGGGTCGTCGGGATCACCGGATCCAACGGCAAGACCACCACGACCACGTTGGTCGGAGAGATCCTTGAATCCGCCGGCTTTCGGGTTCAGGTGGGACGCAATATCGGGGTACCCCTGATCTCCCTGGTCGAAAGCTCCGCTTCCGACTCGATTAACGTGGTGGAGCTGAGCAGCTTTCAGTTGGAGGCTGTCTCGTCCTTTCGAGCCCACATCGGCGTGATTCTGAATATCACCCCCGACCACATGGATCGATATCCGACCCTGGCAGCTTACGCGAACGCCAAGCTGAACCTGCTGAACAATCAGGCAGCCTCGGACTTTGCCGTTTTGAATCGAGAGGATCGGCTGTTGCGCGATCGGGCGGAACCCACATCCGCCAGCAAATTCTGGTTCAGCACCAGGGGCCCCGTGGATCAGGGGTGCTGCCTGCAAACCGGCGCCCTGGTCTTCAGCAATCGGGGCAGACGGGAGCAGGTGGTCGGGGTGGAGGACGTCCGGATCAAGGGGCGTCACAACCTGGAAAACGTGGCCGCCGCCGTCACCGTGACTCGCCTGCTGGGCGCATCGGTCCGGTCCATCCGGGAATCCGTGGCGCGTTTTCGCGGAGTCCCTCACCGACTGGAGTGGGTACGCGAGATTCGAGGGGTCGATTTCTACAACGACTCCAAGGCGACCAATCCCACCTCGGCCCGGAGGGCCCTGGAAGCGTTCGAGCAACGGCTGATTCTGATTCTGGGTGGGCGCGACAAGGCCGGCGACTTTACCGTACTGAGTCCGCAGGTGAGCCGTCGGGTCAAGGGACTGGTCCTCTTGGGTGAAGCCAGCCGCAAGATAGAGTCCCAACTGGCCGGGACGGCTCCCGTGACTCGTGCCGCCACCATGGAGGAGGCGGTCCGTCTTGCCTTCGGGCAGGCGGATCGGGGAGAGGTCGTGCTTCTGGCCCCTGCCTGCTCCAGCTTCGACATGTTTCGGGATTACGAGGATCGGGGAAACGTATTCAAGGAGGCGGTGAACCGCCTCCGGTAGAATCTGCCGGCCGCCGGGAATTCGGGAAACACCTCCCCCGGTGGCCTGTCTCGGTAACGGATCGTTCCAAATGGCGCGAAAGCTTTCTCCGGACAAGCTGCTGTTCGCCACCACGCTGGCCCTGGTGCTCGTGGGGGTGGTCATGGTCTTCAGCGCCTCGGCCGTGATGGCGGAGGAAGAGTTCGGCAACCCCTACTACTTTCTGATTCGTCAGGGCGTCTGGACGCTGCTGGGATTGATCGGCATGTGGTGGGCCATGCACGTCGACTATCGCACTTTTCGCCATCCCCTCTGTGTCTATGGAGGACTGTTCGTCTGCATTCTGTTGCTGGTGGGCGTTTTTTTCATGGATCCCAACCACAACACCCACCGCTGGATCCGCTTGGGGTCCCTGTCTTTTCAGCCGTCGGAACTCAGCAAGCCGGCTCTGGTCATCTTCATGGCCTCGCTGCTGGAAAAGGAGGCGAACCGCGTAAACGACTGGCGCCATACGCTCCTGCCCTGTCTGGCGGTACTGGGTGTGGTGTTGGGTCTGATCGTCGCCGAGCCGGATCTGGGGACCTCCATCGCCATCGCGGCGGTGGCATTCGTACTCCTGTTTTGCGCAGGCCTGCGCCTCACCTATGTGCTGGGCGCCTGCCTCCTGGCCATACCGCCCCTGTTTTACCTGGTCTATTTTTATGAGTACCGAATGCAGCGCGTGTTTGCCTTTCTGAACCCCTGGGATGATCCGCTGGGATCCGGATTCCAGCCCGTGCAGTCCATGATCGCCGTGGGGAGCGGGTGATTGACCGGCCTGGGCCTGATGGCGGGCAAGCAGAAGCTCTTCTACGTGCCCGAACCTCACACCGACTTCATTTACGCCGTCATCGGAGAAGAGTGGGGGCTGGTCGGCGCCCTGGCGGTGCTGGGACTGTTCGGGGTGTTTCTGTGGCGGGGTGTCCGCCTGTCCTTGAGGGCCGCGGACGGCTTTGGACGCTTTCTGGGGATCGGCCTTACCGCCATGATCGTCTGCCAGGCGTTCGTCAACATCAGCGTCGTATTGAGTTTGCTGCCCACCAAGGGAATTCCTCTGCCCTTTGTCAGCTCGGGTGGGTCGTCGTTGCTGGTCAGTCTGGTGAGTGTCGGTATTCTGCTGAATATCTCTCAGCACTCCGATTGAAGGAATGCCTCCAGGGTGGAGGGGTGGGACGGGACAGCTCTAACCGCAAGTCCATTCCGGATCCGTCAGTTCCGGGTGAACAAGATGCCGAAGACGGAAACTGCTTCATCGCCCAACCGGCAACCGGGCAAGGTACGGGTGCTCAGACTGCTGATTGCCGGCGGAGGTACGGGGGGGCACCTCTACCCGGGAATCGCCGTCGCCCAGACGCTGGCCAAGCGCTATCCCGGCGCGGAGATTCAATTCGTGGGGAGCGGGCGTCCACTGGAGGCTCGTATTCTGAAAGAGGCGGGTTATCGCTTGAACACGTTGCCCGTATCGGGGTTGAAGGGCGGCGGGGGCAGGAATTGGATCCGGCGGATCCTCAAACT
>JAPPFQ010000639.1 GCA_028875135.1 Acidobacteriota bacterium | reverse complement strand
AGATAGGAATCGGTTACGTGGTCGCCGAAGGATCCGATCCGGTTGGGATCGCCCTCGGACCGGTGGCAGATGATCAGGATGTCGGCGTAGCCGTCGCGGTTGAAGTCGGCCACCATGCTGCCGGTTCCGGCGTTGCTGGGTAGCTCGAACATGCGGTCGGAGCTGATGCCGTCCGGTCCCCCCAGGTAGATCTTGGTCATGGTGGCCCGGCTGGAGCCCGTGTTGTAGCTGGGGCAGATGAAATCCAGCCAGCCGTCCTGGTTCACGTCGCCGACCGTCAGGGTGATGAGTCCCTCGGTGACGAACTCGAGCCTCCCCTCGCTCTTGTATTCCCCGCTGGGATTCCCCCAATAGACGAAGCCGGTGGTCTGGCGTTTCCCGAGCGAACCGCCCCGAGTCAGGATCACGTCCAGGTAGGAGTCCCGATTGACGTCGGCCACCTCGGATCCGTGCATCCCCTTGCTGTCGGGGATCAGGGTCTTGCGGCTCTCGGAAAATTCGCGGCTGCCGTCGTTCCAGAAGATTCCCACTCCCTCGCTGCCCCCGAAGACCAGGTCCGGCCTGCCGTCCAGGTTGAGATCGGCGACGGTGGAGGTGCCTCCGCCGGGAACTTCACTCCGCTCGGTCACCACGAATCCTTCCGGACTCCCCCAATAGATGAAAGCTCCCTTGATTCCGTCTTCCGGCCGGGGGGAGTTGCTGAGGATGACGTCCAGGTGGCCGTCCTGGTCCAGGTCCGCGATGGAGGCCCCGGCGCTGCCCACGCCCATGAGGGCCGAGCGGCTGTCGACCGAAAAGCCCTCGGAACTCCCCCAGTAGATATAGCTTTCCTGGCGCCAGCGGACGGTTTCCCCGAAGTTGGAGACCAGGAAGTCGACCCAGCCGTCGTCGTTCAGGTCGGCGGCGGCCCACTCGTAGGGGTCGACCGAGGGGAGAGAGAGGCGGTCTTCCGGCGTATACCGGCCCTCCCGGTTGCCCCAGTAGATGTAGGTGGGGACCACGCCCCCGCGGGAGCGGGACACGGTGTTCATGAACAGCAGGTCGGGGTGGCCGTCCTTGTTGAAGTCCGAGACCAGGTTGCCGACCGCGCCCTGGGTGAAGAGGGAGGTGCGGCGCACGTCGGAGAAGGAGCCCTCCGAGTTCCAGAGAATCACCGAGGGCACGTCGAAGGAAAAGTGCTCCTTGTAGTTGGAGACGATGATTTCGGGATATTGGTCGTGGTTCAAGTCCGCCACGGAAACGCCCCAGGCTCCCACCGTCTCGAATTCCTGCCGGCCCTCGTTACTGAAACCCTTCTCCCCTCCCCAATAGAGGTAGGAATGGGTCAGACGATTGTTGCTGGCGTGGTGGTTGGTAAAGAAAACGTCGTTGCGGCCGTCCCGGTTCAGATCGGCCACGGCGCAGGCCTTGGCGTTGCTGGTGGCCAGCTCCAGCCGCCGGTCGGGCTCGAATCCTCTGGAACTGTTGAGGTAGGCATAGGAGGCGGCGCCCTTGCCGTTGGCGAAGACGATGTCCGGGCGCCCGTCGTTGTTCACGTCTCCCAGAGTCACCCAGTTGGCCTGGTGGGTGGGCAGGCCGGTCCGGCGAGCGGGGTCGAATCCCTTGGCCCCGCCCCAGTAGACGTAGGAGTCCACGTCGGGATTGCCGTCCTGTCCCTGGTTGGCCAGCACGATGTCGGGCCAACTGTCCTGGTTCAAGTCGCCGATAACGACCGAGGAGGCGCCCAGGGCCGGGATGTCGGTCTGGTGGTCGCCACTGTAGCCGTTGGCCGAGCCCCAGTAGATTCTGGAGGGAGACTCATACCCTCCGGTGGCGGCCCGGTATTCCCAGAAACCGGCCGAAAAAGCGAACACGATGTCGGGGAAGCCGTCCTTGTTGAGATCCTCAACGGCCGCGTGCTGGGCGGCCCGGCTGGGCAGCGTCACCTTGCGGGCAAAGGGATGAAAACCCCATTGAGACTCGTCCTTGCGCGCCTTGAGCTCCTGGATGCCGCCGTAATAGACGTATGAATCCATGCCGTCCCAGGTGCCGTTGGTGTAGTTGGCCAGCACCAGGTCCATCTGACCGTCCCCGTCCAGGTCGGCGGCAGCGGCGTTTTGGGCGCCGTCGTTGGGGACGAAGGAGCGGCGCGAACCGTCGAAGTCCTTGCCGTTGCCCCAGTAGATGGCCGCATCCATCGCCTCCCGGTGGGGATGGGTATTGGAAAACACCAGGTCCAGGTAGCCGTCCTGGTTGAGATCCCAACTGTTCACCAGTTGGACCCGGCCTCGAGCCGAGACGTAGGTGTTGGCCCCGCCATCGCCCAGTCGGCCGTCGGCGAAATCCTCAAAGGTGTGTTCCCGCCACACCAGCGCCGAAGGCGGCTCCGAGGAATGAAGCGACCAGGGAACTGCAATGAGAACTCCGGCCAGCATCCACCAGGCGGAACCGAGTCGGCTGTGTAAACGGAAAGGCTTCGGTGATTTCATCGCTTCCTCCAACTCCCAATGGCTTGACCCGGGCGTCGGGACGCTCACAGGCTCGGTCGCACTTGGCGTGCTCCGGGATTCCCTTGGGCCACGGCCCGTCATTGTACGCTGTCCCGGTGGATTTCCAAAGATTAGGACCAAGCAGTGGGAGGAGTGGGGAGGAGTGGGAGGAGTGGGAGGAGGAGTGGGATCTTGAGCCGCGGGGGGCGATCATGCTATAAGTCGTGCCGCGAATGCCGGTGAATTGGTCGCCCGGCGGGCCCTTTAGTCCTGGATTTGTCTCAGGCCGGTCTTACTCATTGAATATTAGCTAATCAGACAGTACCGTTCTACTGTGAGCAAGCGACTTCAAGTCCTGCTGGACCCTGAAGAATACCGCGAGAGACAGGGAGCCGCCAGACGGCAGCGAATGACGGTTGCCGACTGGATTCGCCAAGCACTGCGCAAGGCCCGCAGTGACTCTCCTCTCACAGTCGAAGCCAAGCTGCGTGCCGTAGCCGAGGCCTCCCGTTACCAATTCCCAACGGCTGATATCGACGTCATGCTACGCGAGATTGAAGCAGGAGATCGTCTTCGGTGATCTTCGTCGATTCCGGTTTCGATTCCATCCCTGAAATCGAGCGTATTCACTGATGGTTGGTGCCGTTTCGGATCGTCGGCAAAAGCGTTCCGGGGCATCGGCATACGTACATTTCGGCAATGTCAGGATCTACCGGACTCCGGAGTTCCCGAATCGCCATTGCCGTTGAATCCGGTGCCCGACCGGGACAAGGCGTTCCCAATGGGTCGCCTGGTCCACCC
>JAPPFQ010000610.1 GCA_028875135.1 Acidobacteriota bacterium | reverse complement strand
GAACAAGGTGGGATGCTCGCAGGGCGTCTGTCACGGGGCAGCCAAGGGCAAGAACGGGTTCAAGCTCTCCCTGCGGGGCTATGACGCCGAGTTCGACTATCGGGCGCTCCTCTTCGAGATGTCCGGCCGGCGCTTCAATCGAGCCGACCCGCCTCAAAGCCTGATGCTCGCCAAGCCCACCCAGCAGGTCGCCCACGGAGGCGGATTGAGGTTGGAGCTGGGTTCTCCCTACTACAACGCCATCCTGGAATGGATCGATCAGGAGGTCCCCTTTGGCGACCCCAAGTCGGACCGGGTGGTGGAGCTGGAGGTCCATCCGGAAGAGATCTTCATGCACGCCCCCGGGCGCAGCCAGCAGGTGGTGGTGGTGGCCCGCTACGCGGACGGATCGAGCCGGGACGTGACCCGGGAGTCGCACCTCGGTAGCAGCAACGGGGAGGCGGTGGCCGTCGAGGGGAACGGGGTGAAGGGCATCCGCAGCGGGGAGTCGACCCTGATGGTTCGATATGAGGGTCAGTTCGAGATGGTTCCCGTGACCGTTCTAAACCCCCGGACCGGCTTTGTCTGGGCGGCCTTGCCCCAATACAACTATATCGATGAACGGGTCGACAGGAAGCTGAAGCGGCTCAGGATTCAACCCTCGGCGGTGGCCGGGGACGCCGAGTTCCTGCGCCGGGTCAGCCTGGATCTGACCGGCAAGACCCCTGAGCCGGAGCGGATTCGAACCTTTGTCCAGGATCCGACCGAGACCCACCGCAAGCGTTCCCAGGCCATCGATGAGCTGATCCGCAGCCAGGCCTACGCCGACTACTGGACCCTGAAGTGGGGCGATCTGCTGCGCAGCAATCGCAAGTTCATGAGCTACAAGGGCATGTGGGCCTTCCGCGAGTGGCTGCGCCAGTCCATTGCCGACAACAAGCCCTACGACAAGCTGGTTCAGGAACTGCTCACCTCCAAGGGGAGCACCTTCGAGAATCCGGCGGCCAACTTCTTTCTGTCGGCTCGCGGTCCCACGGCCGCCATGGAGACCACCACCCAGCTCTTTCTGGGGGTTCGGATGGTCTGCGCCCAGTGCCACGACCATCCCTTTGAAAAGTGGACCCAGAACCAGTATTTCGAAATGGCTGCCTTCTTCTCTGCTATCGGGGTGCGGCCGGGATTCGAAAGCGGCGAGGAAGTGGTCTATCTCAAGCGGGTCGAAAACGAGTTGAAGCACCCCAAGGACGGGCGGGTGGTGAATCCCCGGTTTCTGGTTGAGTCCGGCACTCCGCCATCCATCCCCGCGGCGGCCGAGGGAGACCGCCGGCCGGCCCTGGTCGAGTGGCTTACGTCGAGGGAGAATCCTTTCTTTGCCCGGGCCATCGTGAACCGTGTCTGGAGCTACTTCTTCCACCGGGGGATCATCAGTCCGGTGGACGATATCCGCGCCTCCAATCCCCCGGTCAACGAGGCGTTGCTGGCGGCCTTGGCCGAGGACTTCGAAAAGCACAACTTCGACCTGCAGCACCTGATGAGGACCATTGCCAATTCCCGCGTCTACCAGACCACCTTCCGCACCAACCGGTGGAACCGGCATGACGATCGCAACTTCTCCCACCAGATCCCCCGCCGTCTGGGCGCCGAGCCCCTGGCCGACGCCATCGCCCTGGCGACCGGGGTCCGCTTCGAACTTCCCGAAATGCCGGAAGACTACAGCGCGGTGCAGGTCCCCGATCCCCATGTGGGCAAGGGCGGTTTCCTGGATCTGTTCGGACGCCCGCAACGGGAAGAACCCTGCGAGTGCGAGCGCCGCAGCGACGTCAGCCTGCCTCATGCCCTCAATTTGGTGAACGGCCCCACCCTGGCCGATGCCGTCTCCGCTCCCCAGGGCCGTATCGCCACCCTCATCCAGCAGGGAAAGTCGGACCGCCAACTGATCGAGAATCTCCACCTGGCTACCTTGAGCCGGCCGCCGACCTCTCAGGAAATGCAGGTCGGCGTGGACCATCTGAAGCATTCAGAAAGCCGGGCTGCCGGCGCTCAGGACCTGTTGTGGGCCCTGCTCAACAGCAATGGCTTTCTCTTTAACCGTTGAACCGTTATGATCACCCCTGAAAACAAGCGGGTGTTTTCCGAAGGAGGGACAAAATGTTAGTGATTCCAGGCCGCGGCGGAAGTTTCTGCGATGGACCCACCCGACGGGAGTTTCTTCGGGTCGGATCCGTGGGTTTGTTCGGTCTCGGGTTGCCTCATTTCCTGGCCATGCAAAAGGCGCAGGCGGCCTCCACGCCAGACCTGGCGGCCAGGTTCGCCGGAGTCCGGGGATTCGGCGCGGCCAAGCACGTGGTGCTGCTCTTTCTGCAGGGAGGTCCCAGCCATCTCGACATCTGGGATCCCAAGCCCGATGCTCCCTCCAACGTCCGCGGCGAGTTCAATCCGATCAAGACCAAGGTTCCCGGTATCCAGCTCAGCGAGACCATGCCCCTGCTGGCAGACCAGGTGGACAAGTGCACCTTGATCCGCTCCATGAGCTACACCCCCAAGGGGCTCTTCAACCACACCGCGGCCATCTACCAGATGCTGACGGGCTACCCTCCCGACAAAGTGGCTCCCTCGGGTCAGCTCGAGCCCCCCTCTCCGGCCGACTTTCCCACGGCCGGCTCGCACGTTTCCAAGATGATTCCGCCGGATGAGCCGGTTCTGCCCTTTGTGGAGCTGACCCGTCCCTTGCAGGAATCGAGCGTGATCGGCAAAGGGGGAGCCGCCGGCTTTCTGGGCAAGGCCTACGACCCCTATCGTCTCTACCAGGATCCCAATGAGTCCATCAACCTGGATGACCTGACGCTGCGCAAGGAAGTTTCGGAGCAGCGACTGAAGGACCGCTACACGCTGCTGAAGGGGCTCAACCAGTCCATGCCGGAACTGGAAAAGGCGGTGGGCAAGCACGCCCTGGGAGAGTACTACGAGAAGGCCTTCGACCTGGTGCTTTCGGGCAAGGCCAGGGATGCCTTCGATCTGGACAAGGAGTCCAGCCAGATGCGAGACCGCTACGGTCGAACCACCTTCGGCCAGGGCGCCCTGCTGGCCCGCCGGCTGGTGGAAGCCGGAACCCGCTTCGTCCAGTTGAACTGGCCGGCCGTAGCCAACGGCAATCCCGAGGTGGACGCCTGGGACACCCATGCCTCCAACTTCAAGCCCCTGCGCAACCTCCACTGCCCCAAGCTGGACCGGGCCCTCTCGGCGCTGCTGGAAGACATGCACCAGCGCGGGCTGCTGGAGGAGACGCTGGTGG
>JAPPFQ010000564.1 GCA_028875135.1 Acidobacteriota bacterium | reverse complement strand
GAGCCCCAATGGCGGCAGTTGTACCATGCCGATTTTCAGGAGGAAGCCTACGCCACTCCTGCCATTTCCGGGGGGCGCATCTACCTGCGGACCAGCCGGCACCTCTACTGCTTCGGCCTGCCGGGGGCCGCCTCGGGCGTTCAACGGTAGTTGAGGGAGAACCCATGCAACTCAAGGACAAAGTGGCCCTGGTTACCGGAGGCGCCACCGGAATCGGCTTGGCCGTAGCCCGGCAGTTTTCAGACGAGGGGGCCACGGTGGTGATCTGCGGCCGCAATCGGGAGAGACTCGAGGCGGCGGCCCTGAGCATCGGTGGGGCGGGAGCGGTGCACCCCTGGCCGCTGGACGTCACCGATCGCACCCGGGTCGGCGAACTGGTGGGCAAGGCCATCGAACGCTTCGGGAAGATCGACATCCTGGTCAACAACGCCGGGGTGAACGTGGTCGAAAGGACCATGGAGCGGATCGAGCCCGAGAGCTGGGACTACATCATGGCCGTGAACGCCACCGGGGCCTTCAACGTGGCTGCCGAGGTGCTTCCCCACATGAGAGGTCGCGGGGACGGCCTCATCGTCAACGTGACCTCGACGGCCGGTTGTCGGGCCAGCGACCTGGGAGGAGCGGCCTACAGCGCTTCCAAGCACGCCATGGACGCCTTCACCAAGGTGGTGAGCCTGGAGGAGGGCCACCGGGGCGTCCGCGCCACCGTGGTTGCCCCCGGAGAGGTGGACACGCCCCTGCTCGAGGTCCGCCCGGTGGCGGTCAGCGACGAGCATCGGGCGCAGATTCTGCGGCCCGAAGACGTGGCGGCGGCGGTTCTGTTCGTGGCCACGCTTCCGCCGCGGGCTCACGTGCCCGAGCTCATCATCAAGCCCATCAACCAGGCCTTCGCCTGAATTGACGGCAGGGCGGATCTGTGGCTGCCTCCCCCCGCCGTCGATGCTCTGGAGGCACCGTGAAAATCACTCGAGTCGAAACTCTCTACCTGCGCCTCCCCGAAGTCAAGGAACAGGCCGACAGCGGCCAGGATGCTCTCGTCGTCCGGGTCGAGACCGATGCGGGAGTGCATGGCATCGGCGAAGTGGACTCCGCCCCCATGGCCGTCAAGGGGATGATCGAGGGCCCCTATTGCCATCCTCTCAATAGTGGATTGGGCGAGCTCCTGATTGGCGAAGACCCCCTGCAGACCGAATACCTCTGGCACAAGATGTACAGGGAAAACATCTATGCCGGCCGGCGGGGAATCGCAATCCATGCCATGAGCGGAATCGACATCGCGCTCTGGGACATCAAGGGCAAGGTGCTGGGCCTGCCCATCTGGAAGTTGTTGGGAGGCGGCTTCCACCGGAGGATTCGCGCCTATGCCAGCTCCCTGTTCGGGGCCACGCCTGCCGAAACGGGTGAGCGGGCCCGTCGCTTCCGGGATCAGGGCTTCGACGCCGTCAAGTTCGGATGGGCGCCCATGGGGGAGGATGCGGCCACCGACCTGGCCCTGGTTCGGGAGGCGCGGGCGGGGCTGGGGGACGGCGCCGACCTGTTGATCGACGCCGGGCTGGCCTGGGACGCCAAGACGGCCATTCAGCGCGCCAGGGCCTTCAGCCAGTTCGATATCTTCTGGCTGGAGGAGCCCCTGCTGCCGGACGACTACCGGGGGTACGCACGCCTGGCTTCGGCCACCGACATTCCCATTGCGGCCGGCGAGGAGGAAAGCGAACGCCGCTCATTTATCGAGCTGATGGACAAAGGCAGGATCGACGTGGTCCAGGTGGATCTGACCCGGTGCGGCGGATTTACCGAGGCAGTCAAAATCGCCAGCCTGGCGGCCGACCGTGGCCTGCGCTGCGTCAACCACGGGTTCACCACCTATATCAACGTGGCCGCCGCTCTCCACTTCCTGAACTCCATCTCCAACTCCTTCATCACGGAGTTTGTGGTGGAGGAGGGCACGCGGTTGCGGGATGAGATTACTCTGCAGCGCATCACGGCCCGGGATGGGACCCTGGCCGTTCCCGAGGAGCCCGGGCTGGGAATCGACCTCAACCCGGAGGGCGTCGAGAAGTACCGGGTCGCCTGATCTTTCGTTTCAGGTTGCAGCGGAAGCGGAAAGCTTTACCTGCTCCAGAAGTTCCTTGGCTTTTTCGACACAGGCCAGGGCATCCTTCCCGTAGCCGTCGCACTTCATCTTGTGCGCCAGTTCCCGGTTCAGCGCGGCTCCACCGGCCATGGTCCTGACCTTCTGGCGCAAGCCCGCCTGTTCGAAGGCGCGGTTGGTGATTTCGATATTTCTCATGGTGGTGGTGAGCAGCGCCGACATGCCGACCAGTTCGGCCCTGTGCTCGACCACGGCGTCCACGAACTCCTGAGGCTTGGTGTCCACTCCCAGGTCGTGGACGGAGAAGCCTGCGCCGGAAAGCATCATCCCGCACAGGTTCTTGCCGATGTCGTGAAGATCTCCCTGGACGGTGCCCATGATCACCGTGCCGATGGGTTCGATGCCCGAGGCCGACAGGATCGGATCCAGGTGTTTCATTCCGGCCTTCATGGCCCTGGCGGCTACCAGGACCTCGGGCACGAAGATGACGTTGTCGCGGAACTTGACTCCCACCACCGACATGCCGGCGATCAACCCGTCGTCCAGGATGACGTTCGGATCGAACTCCCGGTCCAGCGCCTCCCTGGTCAAGCGATCGGTCTGGTGGTGCTCGCCGACGATGACGTAAAAGGCGATATCCTGCATCAAGGGGTCGGCATTTTCCAGGACTCCCCGAATTCGACGGCTCTCTTCAGGGATGGTGACCCACTGCAGTTCTTCCTCCAGGCCATCGTTGACAATCGGCATTGAGAGTCCCTTCCTTGTTCAAGTGGATTGGCGCGGCGACATCGGACCGGAACCTGCAGTCGCGGCGGGCGTCGGACTGGCGTGCCGCCGCCTGAAGGTTCGCGCTCAAGCGAGCGCAATGGGGTATTTGCCGTATCTGAAAGTAGCCTCCAGCATGGCGGCGTAGTTGTCTATGGGCACGTATTCGGGGATGGAGTTGCCGGATGAAACACAGTAGCCGCCCCCGGGAGCCAGGTCCCTGATTCGAGTGCGAACCTCGTCCTCGACTTCCTCGGGAGTCCCCAGGGTCAAGGTGTACTGGAGGTCGATGTTGCCCAGCAAGGCCAGCCGGTCGCCATATTGCGCCTTGACTTCATTGATGTCGTGGGCCTGTGCTTCCTCCGGATGCCAGCCGTGGATGCCGAGGTCGATCAGTTCATCGATGACCATGGAGA
>JAPPFQ010000061.1 GCA_028875135.1 Acidobacteriota bacterium | reverse complement strand
ATCTTGATCTGGTCCTCGGTGCGGGCGTCGGTGGGACCGTCGTAGACGAGCTCGACATCCAGCTCCCGGGCGGCTTCCCGGGCGCCCTGCTCGGTCGCTTCAAAATAGCCGATCCCCACCAGCTTGGGGATCATGGCGATCCGCAGGGCTTCGTCCCCTTCAGGCCCGGCACAGCGGAACCCCAGGGCGGCCAGCAGGACCACCAGCATCAAGCCCCCATTCCTCCTGCTACCGACGTCGCTTGCGCGGATCATGGCTCTACCTTTCCACCGTCCCTGCAAGGGGGCAGGTTCAACTCTCCCTCTGGCTCCGTTGGTTCCAGACGGCAACCAGGATGAGCAGGATGCCGATGGCAATCAGCCGGGACTCGGCAGTCAGCCAGACCAGACGGGAACTGAGAAACTGAAGGCCCACGTCCAGGTGGGAGATGACGGCCAGCCCCAGCAGCGAGCGGAGCACGCTGCCGCGGCCGCCGGTGATCAGGGTGCCTCCCACCACCACGCAGGCAATGACCTGCAGTTCGGTGCCGATGTGGGCGTCCGGGATGGACGCGTCGTGCCGCATGGCTCCCAGAACGGCCACCGAGGCGGCCACCAGACCGTTGATAGTATACAGAACCCCTTCGACTTTGTTGACGGGAACGGCGGCAAAGCGCGCGGCCTGGCGGTTGTCTCCCATGGCGAAGCACCAGCGCCCGAAACGGCTGTGGTGCACCAGCAGGACCATTCCCACCAGCACCAGGCTTGCCAGCCAGAACTGGCTGGGAATTCCCAGCAGCCTTCCCATGTCCAGAAAGGACTGCGGAAAACCGGTGATGCGGTCGCCGCCGGCGACGGTGATGGCCAGCCCCCGATAGAGAGCCATGGTTGCCAGGGTGGCCACCAGGGGGGAGAGGCCGGCTATCACCAGGAAGCCGTTCAAACCCCCGGCCAGAGCCCCGGCCAGGAGGGCGCCGGCCGCCGCGGCTTCAATGGACCAGCCCCAGTCCTGCCACAGCACGGCCTGAACCATGCCGGTGAGGGCTACCATGGAGCCCACCGAGAGATCGATGCCGCCGGTCAGGATGATGGCGGTCATGACGAAGGCCAGGATTCCCACCTCGATCCACGGAACCCAGACCTCCACCAGCAGAGCCGGCCGCCGGACCTGGGAGAAGACCAGCAACAGGGCCAGGGCCAGCAGAACCCAGGGGAGCAGGCCGAACAGCCAACGCTTGGAGCGTTTGTCCGCCAGGGCGGTATCCACACCTGCGCTCAGCCTTTCAAGCCGGCTCATCTCTTCCACCCCCGCCAGGCCAGATCCAGCAGCAGCGCGGCCAGGATCAAGCTGCCCACCACCAGGTCCGTCTGTTGATCCGAGACGCCCCAACGCACCAGGGCGCTGTTGACCAGCCTCAACAGGAGAGCGCCCAGCACCACCCCCAGCACCGTTCCGCGGCCACCGGTGATCGCCACGCCGCCGATGACGGCCACGGCGATGGCGCTCAGTTCCCAGCCGGCGCCCAGGCGGGCTTGCATCTGCTGGCCCATGGAGAGTTGGAGCACTCCGGCCACTCCGGCCAGCAGCCCACCCAGGCCGAAGGTGACCGGCCAAAGGCGGGCCCTGGAGAGACCCAGCAGGCCGGCGGCCCGGGGGGACGAGCCCAGCGCGTAGACGTGCCGGCCGCCAGGAGTATGGGCCATCCAGAGATAGACCAGCAGGACGACCAGGGCCGCCACCACCACCGCGCCCCGGAAACCGGTTGCCGGATCGATGGCCAGGCGGCCGAATTCGGGCGGCAGTCCGGTCATGGGCTTTCCCCCCAGCATGGCGATCACCAATCCGCGGTAGATGGTCAGGGTTCCCAGGGTCACCACGATGGGGTGCAGCCCTCCCAGCAGAGCCAGAACCGCGTTCAGAACCCCTGCCGCCGTTCCGGCCAGGAGTCCTGCCAGAATTGCGACCGGAATCAGGACCTCGGGCGAGTAGGGCAGCTTCAGGACCATGGCGGCGGAAGCCGCCGACAGAGCCACCATCGAGCCGATGGAAATGTCGATACCCCGGCCCACGATGACCGAGGCGGCCGCCAGGCCCAGAATGGCCCACAGGGAGGCATGGGTCAGCAGGTTCAACAGGCTGAACCCCTCGGTGGAAACCGTCAGCCACAGGCCGAGCCCCGCCACGCAAAGCAGCAGCGCCAGTTCGTTGAAGGAGCGACCCCGAACCCGGGATTCGTCAGATCGAGTCTCCGCGGCGGACACCTCCTCCGTCCCTTGGCGGGGCAGCGCCTCGGCGGCGACCTGGGCGGGGCTGATCCGGCGGGGATTGAACTCGCCGGCGATTTCTCCCTCGCGAAAGACCGCCACCCGGTCGGCGTGTTCCATGACCTCGGGCAATTCCGAAGAGATCAGGAGGATGGCGCAACCCTCCCGGGCCAGCAGGCGCAAATGCCGGTGGATCTCGGCCTTGGCTCCCACGTCCACGCCGCGGGTGGGTTCGTCCAGGATGAGAACCTTGGGTTGCGCCAGCAGCCAGCGCCCCAGGACCACCTTCTGCTGGTTGCCGCCCGACAGTTGCTGGACCGGCTGTTCGGTGGAGCGGTAGCGCACCTCCAGCCGTTCGGCGACCTGGCGGGTCGCCTGCTGCTCGCGGGTCCTGCTGGCCAGAAGGCCGCGGGTCCATCGCCTCAGGGTCGACAGCACCGCGTTGGAGCGAACGGGCAGACCCAGGCAGAGCCCCTGGCTCAGGCGGTCCTCGGGGACGTAGGCGATACCCGCGTTGAGGGCCTCCCGAGGCCGGCCTATCTCGCACAGCTTGCCGTCTATCCGGACCAGGCCTTCGGCGGGCCTCAGACCGAACACGCCCCGGGCGAACTCGCTGCGCCCAGCCCCCACCAGGCCGTAAATCCCCACGATTTCACCCGATCTCACCTCCAGATCGACTTGTCGGAACCGACCGATCCGGTCGGTGAACCCGCTGACCTGAAAGCGGACGGGACCCTCCTTGATAGTGGGGGGACTTGCCCGGCCGGAGGGAGAGGTCCCCAGGGTCGAAGCCGGCCGCCCGACCATGGCCTCGATGGTCTCCTCGGGGCCGACGGCCTGCCTGGCCCGAGTCCACACCTTGAGGCCGTCCCGCAATACCGTAATGCGATCGGCCAGGCGGAAGATCTCCTCCTGGCGATGGGAGATGTAGAGGATGCCGGCGCCGTTCGCCTTCAGGCGGGCGATCTGCTGGAACAGCCAGCGGGCCTCCTCCCCGCTCAAGGCGCTGGTGGGCTCGTCCAGCACCACCAC
>JAPPFQ010000752.1 GCA_028875135.1 Acidobacteriota bacterium | reverse complement strand
CCACGGAGGTGTGGGGCTGTATCAGGCGTTTGTCGGCGGATCGCTGCTGCACGTGGTGTTTCACCAGAGCCGCCGCGACCATAGTCACTAGCACGGCTGGCGAGACGACCCTTCAGACCCACAAGCAATGGAGGCGAAAAGAGGACCCCGAAGGGACTGATACGGGGGCAGGCAGGGTCCCCGGAACCCGCAGCGGGTGCTGTCACGGAACCTGGATCGTCTGGCGGACCAGGAGGTTTCAGAGGCCGGAAGGGAACGAGTCTTCCTTAATTGCAAACCGATTGGCCAATGGCCACCGATCACAACGAGGCCAGAGCGCTCCAGCGCGAATTGCGGATCAGCATGACCTTGTCGAAGCCGCTGACTCGAAATACGTCGTGGATGTTGTCTTTCATGGCGCACAGGATGAACTTGCCGCGTTTTGTCTGAAGTTGTTTGGCAGCTACCAGAATCACCCGCATTCCCGCGCTGCTGACGAATTTGAGGCGGCTGAAATCGATAATCAGATCGTGTTCACCGCTGTCGATGCGATCCATGAGCAGCGTTTCAAACGAGTCCGCGTTCGCGCCGTCCAGGCGGTTGACCGGGATCAGAACCAGCACTCCCGACTCTCGTTCCTCGATTACTTCGATCTTGGTCACCATTGTGGCACCTGAATTAAGGCCTGCCCCAAGTCATCGCGGACGGGCACATGATTGCTGCACTCCATGAAGTTTCAGAAGGGTAGAATATCCACAATCAATTTGTCCAGCGTGAAGTGGATCACGCCTCATCGTCCCTTTCGAGCCAGCGATACAGCGATGGAAGCACGAAAAGCGTCAGCAGCGTTGAGGTCACCAGTCCGCCGATGACGACGGTTGCCAAGGGACTCTGCACCTCGGCGCCCGCACTGGTCGACAAGGCCATGGGAACGAACCCTAGACTGGCAACCAGTGCCGTCATCAAGACAGGCCTCATGCGGCGCTCGGCGCCTTGTCGCACCGCCTCGTCCACCGTCATTCCCTGCTTTCTGAGGTCAAGGAAGTAGGATACCATCACAACTCCGTTCAGCACCGCAACGCCGAAAAGCGCGATAAAGCCGACACCGGCGGAGATGCTGAGCGGCATCCCGCGCAGGAACAGCGCCAGGATGCCGCCGGTAGCCGCCAGCGGGATGTTGAAGTAGATGAGTATTGCCGGCTTGACCGCCTTGAAGGCGGTATAAAGCAGCAGGAATATCAGGAAGAGCGCAATCGGAACAACCAGGGCCAGGCGTTTGGTGGCCCGCTCCATGTTCTCGAACTGGCCACCGTATTCCACCGAGTATCCGGGTGGCAGGTCGATGCCTTCGGCGACCGCCGCCTGCACGTCTGCGGCGAAGCCTCCGAGATCCCGTCCCCGCACGTTGGCTTCGACTGTAATTCTCCGCTGGATCTGTTCGCGGCTGATCTGAGCCGGGCCTTCCTCGGTCCAGATCTCGGCCAGTTGGGACAGCGGGATCATGGCGCCTTCAGGGCCGGACACCCGGATCGATCGGATCTGCTCGATATTCTTGCGGGCGTCGTCTACGAACCTTGCGCGCAACGGGAAGCGAGCCTGTCCCTCGAGCACCTCGCCGAGTGTCGTTCCTCCCATGGTCTCGACCACGGCCAGCACGTCCGCAACATTGATGCCATAGCGGGCGACCGCTCCACGGTCGATGCGTACACGCAGGAAGGGCAGTCCGGACGTCTGTTCCGCCTTGACGTCAGCGGAGCCCGGAACCCTGGCCACCACCCGCTGCACCTCATCCCCGATGCGGCGCAACTCGTCGAGGTCGGGACCATACACGGTGACCGCCAGGTCGGAACGGACACCGGCGATCATCTCCTGCATGCGCAATTCGATGGGTTGCGAGTAGCTGAAGATGTTGCCGGGCACCCGTCGCTCGAGCGCACGGTTGATCTCCTCGATCAGCCCCTCCTTGGTGTCCGCAGTCTCCCAGTTGTGCTGGTCTGTCAGAATCGCATAGATGTCGCTGGTCTCGACCCCCATCGGGTCGGTGGGAATTTCGGCTTGGCCGGTGCGAGAAACTACCGTCACCACCTCGGGGAACTCCAGCAGCGTCTTCTCGACCAGCGTAGTGCTCTTGGTTGATTCCGAGAGCGCTACGCTCGGGAGCCGCCAGGCCTGAACCGCAATGGCGCCCTCGTTGAGCTTGGGGAGGAACTCCGTGCCCATGAAGGGGACCAACAGGAGCGAACCGGCAAAGACGAGTGCCGCACCAGCTCCGGCCAGGCGCGGGTGCGACAGTACCCGGTCGAGCAGCGGTCGGTACAGGCTCAGCAGCCAGGCCACCAGTCGGGGCGTCTTGTGTGGGATTCGCTTTCGGAACATCATCACGGAGAGCACCGGCATCAGCGTCAGGGCCAACACCAGGGAAGCCACCAGCGCGAAGACCACGGTCAGGGCCATTGGCCGGAACATCTTTCCTTCGATTCCCTGTAGGACCATGATGGGCAGATAGACGATGATGATGATCATCACCGCAAAAAACACCGGGCGCGCCACTTCGCGACCCGCCCCGCCCCCCACGTGATAACGGTTTTTTGCATTTAGTGGCGGGGTCAGGGGCCGGACGATTTTATGGACCAATACGCCCCCCCCGTCGACGATCAGGCCGAAGTCGATGGCGCCCAGGCTCATCAAGTTGCCGGAAAGCCCCGCCTGCACCATCCCGGTAAAGGCGAACAGCATCGACAACGGAATCACCGAGGCGACTATCAATCCTCCTCGCAGGTTTCCGAGAAACAGCAGGAGCACGGCGATTACCAGCAGGCCGCCTTCCACCAGGTTCTGCTGCACGGTGGCTATGGTCCGCCGGACCAGATCGGTCCGGTCGTAGAAGGTGTCGATTTCCACACCTGGTGGCAACGTCGGCTTGATGCGCGCCAACTCCTCGTCCACGTTTCGAGCAATGACGCGCGGGTTCTCGCCCATCAGCATCATGACGACGCCGGTCACCACCTCGCCTCTCCCGTCTCGAGTCACGGCCCCCTGACGGACCATGGGCGCGAAGGCGGCCCTGCCGATATTGCGAATGAAGATCGGAGTGCCGTCCTCGACGGCCGTCACGACGATGTTGTCGATGTCCTCAAGGGATGTAATCAACCCCTCGCCCCGAATGACGTACTGCTCCTGGGAGCGTTCGATGTAGGCCCCTCCCGCGTTCGCGTTGTTTTCCCGGAGCGCGTCGAAGACCATGTCGAGCGAAACGTTGTGGGCAACCAGGCGATTGGGATCGAGCTGGATCTCATACC
>JAPPFQ010000747.1 GCA_028875135.1 Acidobacteriota bacterium | reverse complement strand
CATCAAGACCAAGAGGATGGTGGCTTTCATTGCTTGTTCCTCCCGTGGATGGTTCCAGACTCCTTCGTCACCGCCATTATAGTATGTCGGCGAGATGCAACTCAACCGCGCCCATCGAGCGATTTTCGGCGGGCCTGGCGCCTGCCTAGAATCCTCCTCGAAAGCAGGTTCGTCCCAGCCTGCAGTTCTCAGGCTCCACCAACTGCTCGTCGGGCCCCAGGATTCTCTGGGTCAGCGCGCACCAGTAGTTGTCGTCGCCTGCCGGAGGCACGGTGGGATCGGGGACCGACTCGTAGAACAGGCTCTTCCAGCGCAGGCAGTTGCAGACTTCATGTTCGTAACCTTCAAATCGTCCGGCCATGGCTATGCCCCTCCCATGACAGCGTTCAGAATCGCCCGTTTCACCGCCACCCGGGCCAGTTGAACCTTGTATCCATTTCTGCTCAGCGGTGTGGCTCCCGCAACCGCGGCACTGCCTGCCTCAGCCGCCGTGCTTTCATCGATCGTCCTGCCTGCCAGGCCCTTGGCCGCCTGGGCGGCGTTCCAGGGGACAGGGGCGACGTGACCCAGGACGATGCGGGCCTGCTCCACCTTGCCTTCGCTCAGCTTCAAGGCGACCGAGGCCGTGACCAGCGGCCAGTCCAGGGCTTCTTTTTCCCGAACCTCGTAGGTGGCGTTGAGCATCTGCCCGGCCGGCGGAACATGGATCTCTCCCAGGATCTCACCAGGCTTCAGAATCGTCTCGCGATCCGATTCCTGCTGCGGGGTGCGAAAGAACTCGGCCACGGGCAGCTCGCGCGAACCGTCCTTGCTGAAAATTCGCAGGGTGGCGCCCAGGGCGATCAGCGGCGGACCCAGGCTGGAGGCGCTGACGAAGGCCGCTTCTCCCGAGTTACCCAGGATGGCGTGGTATTGATTCTCGCCCTGCCGCACCAGGTCCTGCCCGGAGGCATCCTTGGGGAAATACCCCAGGCCGTTGCGGAAATACCAGCAGCGCGGCCGCTGGCAAAGGTCGCCGCCAATGGTGCCAAAGCTCTGGATCTGCTGGCTTCTGACACCGCCGGCTGCCTGCACCAGCGAAGGGTAGTTCTTTTGGGCCGCCCGATGGTCGATCAGCTCCGACAGGGTAGCCAGGGCTCCCAGGCGCAGGCCGGAGGAGTCAATGTAGTCGATTCCCTGGAATTCCTGAATTCCTTGAATGTCCACCACTCGCTTGGGCGTGGCGCCGAAAGTCTTCATGAGACTGAGGAGGTCGGTGCCGCCGGCCAGGACCTCGGCCTCTTCCCACTGGGCTCCCAGCAACTGAATGGCCTGCTCCTTGGTGGTGGGACTGGCATACTCGAAAGCCTTCATGCGTAGAGCCCTCCTTTCTTTTCCAGTGCCGCCAGGACGCGCCTGGGAATGAAGGGCGCCCTCGGCACCCGCACGCCGATGGCGTTGGCCACGGCGTTGCCGATGGCCCCGACCGGTGCGATCACCGGGGGTTCCCCCAGCCCGATCACTCCGCGAGCATCCTGCTCCGCGTCCTTCCACATCTCGACGACCAGTTCGCCGATATCGCCCAGGCCGGCCAGCTTGTAGAACTCCATCTCGCCGTTCAGCAGCGATCCGGTTCGCTCGTCCATGATGCGCTCCTCGGTCAATGCCGAGGAGATCCCCATGATCAGCGACCCGTACACCTGGCTGTCGGCCAGCTTCTCGTTGACGATCAGACCGCAGTCCTGAATGGCCACGAACTTCTTCATCTTGACCACTCCGGTCTCCGTGTCCACCGCGACTTCAGCCATTTGCACTCCGGCCACTCCGGAATCGATCAGCTTGCCGTCCGAAGCTCGCCGGCTGGCGCTGATGTTCCTGCCGGTCACTTCCAGAGGAGTCACCCCCAGTCGGGAGGCAGCCTGTTTCCAGGTAAGGCTTCTGAAGGGTTTGCCCTGTACCCGGATGCGGCCGCTCGAGGCTTCGAGCTCCGACGGCTCCACCCCCAGCCGGGGGGCCACCTTTTCGAAGAGTTCTTCCAGGGCCAGTTGGCAGGCCCGCCGGGTGGCCGCGCAAACGCCGCCGACGGTGGTGCTGCCGCCGGAGGGCCCGGAACGGGGGTAGTCGGGGGAGCGGCCGGTGTTGACCTTGATGGAATTGACCGGCAATCCAAAGGTCTCGGCGGCCACCATGGCGATGACGGTGGTGGTGCCGGTGCCGATATCCTGGGTGCCCATGCTGATGGAAACCGAACCGTCCGGATCGATCACCAATCGGGCCGTGCTGTTGTGGCCCCGTCCTCCCCAGGTGTGAAAGGCCAGCCCCAGGCCCTGCTTGACCGGACCTGTCGTTTCCTGACCTCTGGGGCGCCACTTCTTGCGCCACCCCATCAGCTCCTCGGCCCGGATAAGCTGCTTGCGATAGAGATCGGGGCGCTCGGTGAGGTTGAGGTTCTTGAGGTAGAAGTCGAGAGGGTCCATCTCCAGCTTGGCCGCCAGGTCGTCCAGGGCGGCGAAGGTCAGCCAGCAGGTCTGAGGATGGTTGGGTGCCCTCCAGGCCCGCGCCGGACCGGTGTTGGTCGCGATTCCGGTGTGCTTCTTGCGGACGTTGGGCGGATTGATCACATAGGGAAGAACCTGCATGGAGATCCCCCCTCCACTAAAGCCGCTGGTGCCCCAGGATTCCGCTTCCCAGGCGGTCAGCGAACCGTCTTTCTTGGCTCCCACCTTGATCCTGGCGAAACCGGAGGGTCGGACCCCGGCCACGAACAGCTCGGCGTCCCGCTCCAGAAAGTTGCGGACCGGCCGGCCGGTTTCCCGAGACAGCCTGGCGGTTTCCAGGCCCCAGCTATCGGCCCCGAACTTGCTCCCGTAGCCCCCGCCCACGTGGTCCTGAACAATGGAGACGTTGGCGGCCGGGATTTCCAGCGGTTGGGCGAACTGGTTGGCCATCCCGGAAATGTTCTGGGTCGACTGATAGGCCGTCAGAGAGTCCCCGCTCCAGTCGATGACCTGGCCGTGCGGCTCCAGGCAGCAATGGGTGATGACCGGGATCCCATACTCGCCTTCGACGACCGCATCGGCATCCTGAAAGGCTTGATCGGGGTCGCCCTTGACCTGTTCCGAAGCCGGCTTGGTGCGGTCTCCGGCCTTGCCCGGGTCGTCTTCGTTGACCAGGTGGGGCAGCACTTCGTACTCCACCACGATCCGTCGAACCGCGTCCTCCGCCGTGGCTTCATCCACGGCAGCCACCACCGCGATGTCATCCAGGGACCATTGCACCTCCTTGCCCGGGCCCTGAATCACCCGCACGGCCTTGACTC
>JAPPFQ010000749.1 GCA_028875135.1 Acidobacteriota bacterium | reverse complement strand
CGGGCGCTGTGCCCGCCCGGGTCCCGCCCGCCCGCCGTGCCCCCCCCCCCACCGGGCGGCTTGGGGGGGGGGGGGGGGGGGTGGCCCATTTGCATGGGGCTGGTGGAAGCCCAAGGGGGCCGCATCTGGGCCGAAAGCAGCGGGGTGGGCCGGGGTGCGCGGTTTACATTCACCATTCCGGTAGCCGAGGATGCCGGCGGTTTCGCCACTGCCGGCGTCGAACCGGGTTCCCCGCGCTCGAACCGGAAAGGACCGGAGGAAACACGCATCCTGGTGGTGGACGACGACCCGCTGACGCTCCGCCTGGTCCGGGATGCCCTGTCTGACTCAGGCTATTCGCCCGTTGTGACCGGGACTCCCCAGGAAGTGCCCCGCCTGATCAAGACGAAGAAACCCCAACTGGTCCTGCTCGATCTGGTTCTTCCCGAAACCGATGGAATCCAGTTGATGGAAAACCTCCCCGAATTGTCCGACCTGCCGGTGATCTTCATCTCCGCCTACGGCAGGGACGATACCATTGCCAAGGCGTTGGAGATGGGAGCCGCCGATTACATCGTCAAGCCCTTCTCTCCGAAGGAATTGACAGCCAGGGTGCGGTCGGCCCTGCGCAAGCGGGCTGCCACTCCCAAGCCCTTCCAACTGGGGGACCTTGCCATCGACTTCGGGGACCGCGAGGTCACCGTTGGCGGACAGCCTGTGGAACTGACACCCATCGAGTACGATTTGCTCCGTACCTTGGTGGTCAATGCCGGGCGCGTCACCACCTATGAAACCCTGATTCGCCAGGTTTGGAGCGATCGGGAACATGCCAGCCCTAGACTGGTGCGCACCTTCGTGAAGAATCTCCGCCGCAAGCTCGGCCATCACCCAAGCAGCTCCGCCTACATCAAGAATGTGCGCGGAGTCGGCTACCGCATGTCGCGGTCGCGCGACGATCCGTAGTCCCTGCGCTGGTTGTACCCTGTCCCACAGAGAGTCGTCTGTCGTCCGCACCGACGATCATGACGTCACCGCCGGGTTTCGTCCGGACCAGGGCCGGGACTTGCGCAACCGCGCCGCCGGTGTTAACCCGCGGGAGTGAGTGAAAGCCGGGTGCAAGACGGGTTTGCAGCCGGCCCGCTCCATTGGGAAATGAGTTGCAATCGGGACGGGCCCTTCGGATAATGCCTGCCATGTCTCTCTACCGCTACCGCCCCCTGGAGACCGGCTCCCTGCGTACCCGTTCCATCAAGGGGCGGCCCAGCAAGGTGGACCTGGCGGCTTTCGCCCGCCCCTACCGCAAGGGCGAGGGCCTGCAGGGCTGGATGCGGTCCCTGCCCGGGATCCTGGCCGGAACCCGTTTCCGGGAGGCGGTCGAGGCCCTGGAGCGGGCCAGGCGCAAGGGGCGCGCCATGGTCTGGGGATTGGGGGGGCACGTGGTGAAATGCGGCCTCAATGCCGTCATCATCGACCTTATGGAACGGGGCTACGTTTCGGCGCTGGCCTTGAACGGGGCCACCGCCATCCACGATTTCGAAATCGCGCTGGCGGGAGCCACCTCCGAAGAGGTGGAAAGGGACCTGGCCGAAGGGGACTTCGGGGTGAGCGAGGAGACCGGCCGGGAAATGAGCGCGGCCGTGGCCCGCGGAGCCGGGCAGGGCAAGGGCATCGGACAGGCCCTGGGGGAGTGGATCCTGGAACGTCCGGGCGACTACCCCCACGCCGACTACAGTCTGCTGGCCTGCGCCCTGCGGCGGAGGGTTCCGGTAACCGTGCACGTAGCCCTGGGGACCGACACCACCCATTACCATCCTTCCGCGGACGGGGAGTCTCTGGGTCGGGGCACCCTGCAGGACTTTCGCCTGCTGGCTTCCATCGCCCGCGACTTGCACGACGGGGGGGTCTACCTCAATTGCGGTTCCGCGGTGATCCTGCCGGAGGTCTTTCTCAAGGCGGTCAACCTGGTCCGCAACCTGGGGCATCCCCTGGAGGCCTTCACCACCGTCAACCTGGACTTCCTGCAGCACTACCGGCCCACCCGCAACGTGGTGCAGCGCCCTACGGTGGGGTCGGGAAAGGGAATCGCCCTCACCGGCCACCACGAGTTGATGATCCCGCTGCTGGCCGCGGCCCTGGTGGAGCGCGATCGGGAATAGACCCTGCCCGACCGCGTTGCCGGCAAGCGCCGCGAACCACGAATGAACACGAAGACCGATGGACCTGCTTGGGTGCGACACCGTTATGGGATGAAGCCCTCCCGGGAGCGCGGGCGTCCCGCCCGCACAACACCGGCAAGGCCTCGCCCGAATCCTCCACCCGGCTCGACTGCGGGCTGCGCTTTCGGGACGCCGCGATTGCCCCCCACCGGCTCGGCTGCGAGCTGCGGCCTGGTCGAAGGGACGCTGAGTTTGCCTTCGCCGACTCCCCCTCAAGGGGGGAGTCACAGAAGCCGAGCCGCAGGCGAAGGCTGATGCGGAGGGGGGCATACGCGACGCCGCAAAGCTGCGGCTTTCTGAGTGACGGCGTTTGTTTCAGTCTTGTCGGGTGAGCTCTCCTGTCCCGATTCCGGCTCCTACCTATGGCCGAGACGGTTTCCAACGATTCCTTCCCAACCCCGGGTGAACCGGACGGGTCGCCCGCGCCTGCTCCGGTGGCCTTTCCGGTCTGGAGCGGACGCGACCTGCTGGAATTGGCCGGTTTCTTCTGCCTGGGCCTGGTGGTGTTGATGCTGGCGGTCCAGGCCGCCGGGTCCCTCCTCACCACTTACCTGGGCACGCCGGCCCTGACCGCCGATCCGGTCACCCTGGGCATGGCCCAGATCCTGATGACCAACCTGCTGAACGGGCTGGTGCTGTTCTTCATTTACCGCACCGTCACCGTGAAGTACCGGTCTCCCTTCTGGTCCTCCCTCAAGTGGAAGGGGCCGACGGCGGCCCCGGCCGGTCTCTTCCTGGTATCGGGAGGGCTGCTGGCGTTGGTCATTGGGGCTCTCTCCAGCCGTATCCCCGGCATCGAGGATCTTCCCGTCTCCGGGCTGTTGGAGCATGCCCAGACGGCCGTGTTTCTGGGTGTGACGGCCATTGCAGTGGCTCCCCTGGTGGAGGAGGTCGTCTTTCGCGGATACATCTTTCCGGTGCTGGAGCGCCGCTGGGGATCGGCGGCCGCGGTGCTGCTGACAGCGCTGATGTTCACTTCACTGCACGTCACCCAGCTCTGGGGAAGCTGGATGGCCGTAAGCCTGATCCTGCTGGTCGGCCTGGCGCTGTCGTTGGTGCGGGCACTGACCGGCGCCCTCCTTCCGGCCTACCTGCTGCACCTGGCCTACAACACCAC
>JAPPFQ010000644.1 GCA_028875135.1 Acidobacteriota bacterium | reverse complement strand
GATGTAGCACCCGGCCACCCTGCCGGCGGAAACGGCATGGGCCCGGCCGAAGCAGAGTCCCGGCGCCGTTGCCGGTCCATCCAGGTCGAAGAGATAGGCGAGGCTGTGCCAGAATCTGTGCGGGCGGGACGCCCGCGCTCCCGGGGGGGCTTCATTCGTGGTTCGTCTTTATGGTGGTGGGACCTTTCCCCGCCTGGCCTCACCGCAAATTTGATGGGGCGGGGAAGCCGGGTTCGGATTAGAATGCCTGCCTGTCCGTATTCAATCTCGTCCAACCCAGGGAGGGTCAGTCACCATGACCACAATGGCGTTTCGCAAGTCGGCGGAGTGGAAACCCGGCCTCCGCTCCTACTTCGAGTATCGGGACCTCGGCATCGTTGCGGCCACCAAGGGCAAGGTTCTGGCCCACTGCATCCGGGCCACGGAATCCTGCAGCGGGCCCGGCGGCCGTCATACCCACGACCTGGAGTTTCAGATGAACTACGTGCTGCGCGGCTGGACCCGGGTCGAGTTCGAGGATATCGGAGAGGTCCGGTTCGAGGCCGGCGACAGTTGGTACCAGCCCCCCAAAATCAAACACGAGGTGCTGGAGTTCTCCGAGGATTTCGAAGTGATCGAGATCTGCATGCCGGCGGATTTCCCCACCGAAGAGACGCCGGGCTGATCTACCCTGCAGGCGGGCCTGCCCGCCCGCCCCGAACCGCCGATGTTTGCAAGGTGAGAACCAATGGGAAGACTGGACGGCAAGGTGGCGGCCGTGACCGGCGGGGCCTCCGGCATCGGCGAAGCCACGGTGCGGCTGTTCGTGGCCGAAGGGGCGCGGGTGGCTTTCGCTGACCGGGACGCCGCCCGTGGTAATGACCTCGCCCGGCAGATCCGGGCCGATGGAGGCGAAGTGCTCTTCGTGGAGACCCGGATGGAGCGCCAGGCCGAAGCCCAGGCCTTTATCGGCTGCACGGTGGAGCACTTCGGGCGGCTGGACATTCTGGTGAACAACGCCGCCATCCGCCTCTACCACACCGTGGAAGATGCCGGCGAGGAAAGCTGGGACACCATCTGGGGCGTCAACGTCAAGGGGTATGCCTTCTGCGCCCAGGCCGCCATCCCGGAGCTGCGTCGTTCCGGCGGGGGCAGCATTGTCAACGTCGCCTCCAACAGCGCCTTCATCGCCAGCTATCACTCGGTTCAGTACGATACCACCAAGGCGGCAGTCACCGGGCTGACGCGGGCCATGGCCCGGGACCATGCCGAGGACGGCATCCGGGTCAATGCCCTGTGCCCGGGCCCCACCATGACCCCCTTTCACCGCCGGCGCGCCGCCGAGGCCGGCAAGACCCTCGAAGAGTTCCGGGAAGAGTTCGGGCGGCCCACCATGCTCGGGCGGCCCGGGGAGCCGCGGGAGATCGCCGCCTGCGCCCTGTTCCTGGCTTCGGAGGAGGCCTCCTTCGTCACTGGTTCCTGCCTCTTCGCCGACGGCGGCGAGAGTTCCACGGGCAGCAACCGCGCCTTGAAACCCTCCTAGTTCACGGCCCTGACGGCCACGCTAAAAAAGCACGTTTCCCTTTGCAGCATTGTGATTTAGGAGAGAGCGGCGAAGGCCGCGGTTGGCGTGGGTAGGCCACGTAAACGCTTACTACAAGCCATCCTTATAGAGCTGCGTAGCAGCGGCTCAGGGTAGCCCCGGGTGTCAACCCGGGGTCGTATGGGTTCAGCACCAACCCAGCCGCGAACGCGGCGAATAGAAAGCACCCGTTCGGGAACGCACTGCCTCTCCAAACAAACGCCTCCCCACGCCACAATCAGCCGCTGCCTTCGCGGCTCATTGGAACCCCGGGCCACCACCCGTCCACGTTGACAGTGCCGGAAGGGTCGGGATATGCTGGCGCCCTTTCATGAATACTGCAAAAAAACGGGGGTCGGTATGAATTGGCAGCGGATGGCGGTATTTCTGTTGCTGGCCGGTATGGGGATTGCGCAATCCTGCCAGGCCGGGGCGCGACAGGACGGAGGGACTCGTTATCTTCGCTTCAGTCTGGGCGACCGTGAAGCCTACGGCATCCTGGAGGGGGACCGGGTCCGGGAGCTCAAGGGCGACCTGTTCGGAACCTGGGAAAAGACCGAGACCACCCACGCCTTGGCCGACATCACGATCCTGGTGCCCAGCAGAAATCCTTCCAAGGTGCTGGCGCTGGCGGGCAACTACAAGTCCCACCTGGACGAGGATGCCGAGCCCAGCCCCCATCCTCAGCCGTTCATCAAGCTGCCTTCCTCCCTGCTGCGTCAAGGTGGAGAGATCGTCCAGCCTTCAGACACCGATCCGGTGCACTACGAAGCCGAGGTGGTGGTGGTCATCGGCAAGCGGGCCCGGAACGTCTCCAAGGAGGCGGCTCTCGACCATGTGCTGGGGATTACCTGCGGCAACGACATCAGCGCCCGGACCTGGCAGAGGGGGGACGTGCAGTGGTGGCGGGCCAAGGGCGCCGATACCTTCAGCCCGACAGGTCCCTACATTCTCTCGGGCGTGGACTACAGCCGGCTCAAGATGGTCCTCAAGCTGAACGGGGAAGTGCGCCAGCAGGCCCGCGTCTCCGACATGATTCACGGGATATCCGAAACCGTCAGCTTCATCAGCAGATACGTGACCCTGGAGCCCGGAGACCTGATCTTCACCGGCACCCCCGGAACCACCAAGGGAATGCAGCCCGGCGACGTGGTCACGGTGGAAATCGATGGAGTCGGGGTCCTGGAAAACCGGGTGGTCGCCGCCAAGCCCTGAGCGGCCTCCCTGTCCCTGAGCCGCCACACCGGCCCTCGGCGCGGCAGGTGCGCTCCCCTCGCCGTCACCGCTTCAGCAGTTCCTCAAGCGAAAACTTCTCGAAGACCAGGTCGGCCTGGCTTCCCTCGTAGACGATGCCGATGTGGCGGTCGTCCACCCGGCTGATGCTGGGGTAGCCCCGTCCGCGGCCTTCGTCCAACAGGACCTGGTGCTCCTCGGGCCAGGTCATGCCCTGGTCGAAGCTGAGCTTCAGGGTGTGATGGTGCCTCCCTTCTTTCGAGTTGGGGTTGGCAAACAGCAGCAGTATCTTCGTTTCTTCCCCTTCCCGGTAGTCGAAACGGTACAGGCTTCCGTTGCAGTTGGGTTCGATCAGGGCCTTGCGGTTGGTGGGATGCGGCTCCCAGGTCTGCCCCAGGTCCCGGGTCACGTAGACGGCCCGGTAGGGCTCCTTGCGGTCGTTGCGCATGTTCAGCATGATGGACCCGTCGGCGAGCTGGACCGCCTGGGATTCATTGCCGCCGCTGAAGGCGTGGTTGCTCAC
>JAPPFQ010000599.1 GCA_028875135.1 Acidobacteriota bacterium | reverse complement strand
ACATAGGCCTCTGCCACGTGCTTGCCGTTCCGGTACAACCGCTGGTTTTCCATACGGATGCGATCTCCCGGCAGTCCGATGGCCCGCTTGACGTAGTGCTTGGAGGGATCTTCCGGGTAGCGGAAGACAATGACGTCGCCGTGCTTCACCTGCTGGAACGGAAGCAGCGGCTTCAGCCATCCCCCCGGCTTCCCATAGACGAACTTGTTGACTAGGAGGTGGTCTCCGACCAGCAGATTGTCCTCCATGGAGGGTGTGGGAATCTTGAATGCCTGAACCACGAAGGTCGTTCCGAAAAGCGCCAGAACGATGGTCACCACGAAACTTTCGAAGTACTCGCGCAGGGTCGATTGCCTGGGCGGGTGATCGGCGTTACTTGAATTCACGTTTTCCACGATAAAGAAATTCTCCCGAAGTTAACCGCTGCTCTACTCTTTCCAGGGCCTGGCGGGCCGCGTCCTGCTCCGCGCTCTTCTTGGTTGCACCTTGACCTTGAGCCGTCGGCTCACCCCCGATGGTCAATCTTACGGAAAACTGTCGTCTATGACCGGGACCGGACTGGTCGATGACCGAGTATTCGGGCGGCGCTTCACGGAGCGAGTGCAACCTCTCCTGCAGCCTGGACTTGAAATCGCAGGAAACGAAGCGTCCCGACCGGATGTCTCCCAAATCCTCCTCCAACTGCTTCAGCACAAACCTGCGGGCCGCGTCCATCCCTCCATCCAGATACAGCGCCGCCACCAGGGCCTCGGTCGCATCCACCAGCACAGCCTGTTTCTTGCGGCCGCCGCTCTTCTCTGCGCCCTTTCCCAATCTGAGGAATCGGCCCAGCTGGAGGGTGGAGGCCGAGCGAAACAAGCTGCTGGAGCTGACCAGTTGGGCTCTGAGCTTGGAAAGTTTGCCCTCGGAGAAATCGGGGTGATTCACCAGCAGATATTCACCAACCACGAAGCCAATGATGGTATCTCCCAGGAACTCCAACTGCTCGTTGTCTCCCTGCTCAACCTGCCATTCATTGGCATAGGAGCTGTGTGTCAAGGCTCTGAGCAGCAGGGACCGATCCTCGAATGCGTACTCGATTCGCTCCTCCAGGTTCTCGAGCGGATGTTCCATGGCCGGTATTACTCTACCTCACCTGGGTTGGAAGGGCTCCAGCAATCCGCTTCGGGCAACGGCCTGGGCACCACGCGTATCGTCGCCCAGGGCAACGGCGGCCCGGTACTGCAGAATTGCCTCCTCCCTGTCGTCGTCCAGATCGAAAAGTCTTCCCAGGTAGATGTATGCCCATACCTTGACGGAGTCCGGACAGGATTCCGAGGCCACCGTTCTGCCGAAATAATCCCTGGCCCCATCCTTGTCACCGCGGCTGACGGCCACGATGCCCAGTCCGTACAAGGCCTCGCCATTGCGGGAGTCGTGGCGATCCAACACCAGGTTGAACAGCTCCGCGGCCCGCACCAACTGGTCGCTTCCCAGGCTGGACCTGGCCTGGCGAATAAGGCGCTCCACTTCCGTCAGCCGATTCACCGGGGCCGTCTCCCGGGGCCTTGAACTGAGGGCCGCTTCCCGGGCCTTCCAAACGGCGGCAACGTCCAGGTCGGAGAGGAGCTTTCGGTAATACAGTTGAAATCCTTCGAACTCCTTCTCAAATGTTTGCAGGGCGGAAAAAAAATGGGGGCACAGCAGGGCTCCCGAGCCAACAGCCGCATTCAAGGACACCTCGGCCTCTTCTTGCGGCAAGCGATCGAGCCTCATCTCCACTGCCTTGATGAGGCTTTCGGTAACCATCTCCTGCACCCCGTGCCCGGCGCTCTCCGGATGCTCACTCCCGACCGCCATGATCTCGGTCAGGACCTTTCTCTGCTCAACCGGCAGCGGATATCTGGCGGCAAAGGGATCCAGCAGGAAGTGTAGAAACTGATGGCGAATTTCCGAAATCTTGGGAGACTTGGATGGACTGAAGAGAAAATAGTAGCTGCTCTGGTAGGTTCGCGCATTGAAAGTATTGGGGGGAACCAGGTAATCCGGCACCAGGACCAATTGCCGCCCTCGATAGTCTCCCGACCGCAACCGGAGATATCCCTCCGTGGTCATGATCATCCGATTGATCAATGGGCGGTAGTCGAGAACGGCGCGATCATGAAGATGCTTGTACCGGCTCCAGACCGATTCAACTCTTGCCTTGGCGTAGAACTCCCCCAGCAGACTCGTCAGCCCGGCTACAGAACTGGCGTCGGGAGGCATCTGACCTGGCGCCAGAAGCGGCTTGAAGTCGGGGGGGCCGTCGATGACGAATGCCAGTGAAATATACTTGGTCAGTTCCTCTTGCGGATCTTTTCCCCTGCGATGGGAGTCGTAAAAATTCTTCAACCGCGCTTTCAGGTCTGTGGGCGGATTACGGAATTCCCGCGCGATCGGGAGGCCGGCCGGATGAAGCAAGAGTGAGCCCTCATCGAATCCGGCGGCACGCAGTGCTCCCAGAACGGTGAACACCCGAATGTCGGGTTGAATCAGAATTGAGGGAATTTGGGCCTGGCCCCGACTACCCGATGCCAGTATCAGGATCAGCATTCCAAAGATGCGAACCCCGTCCCTGAACATTGGGGATGGAAGACTTGTGGGCCGGTTGCCGGACACAGTGAACACCTACCGTCGAAAATGGTCGAATCCGCCGGGCGAAAGAGGTCTCAGGCTTCCCTGTTTCCGAAGCCAACAGGCCCCGGGCTCATCGGTAATGCAGCCGATTTCGTGGATTCCCAGGCCGTCCAGCCGGCCGGGAACCTGATGTCGTTTCCCGGGTGGCACGGTGAACAAGAGCTCGTAATCCTCGCCACCATTCAATCCATAGTCTAGCAGGGGCCGTTCCACCCAGGAACCGACTTTTGGGCCGATTCCGGGCAAGGGTACGCAGTCCGCCTCGATCACGGCGCCTACCCCACTCGCTCGGCAAAGATGGTGAAGGTCGGTAGAGAGCCCGTCACTCAAGTCGATAAGAGCGGAAGCGCAACCGCTGGCAGCCAGCCAGCAACCCATGGGATTTCTGGGAGTCGGCCGCAAGTGCCTTCCCGCCAGATGCGGATAGTAACGGGCCCGCCCGGGAAATCGCCGAAGCAACTCCAGTCCCATGGCCGAGGCCCCGAGTTCCCCGGTGACAAAAAGGCTGTCCCCGGGACGAGCATTGTCTCGAGTGCGCACCTGCTCCGGTTTCACCTCTCCCAGCAGGGTCACGTCCAGGAACAGGGTTCCCGGAGACGCGCACAGATCCCCCCCCAGAAGAACGGCCCCGCTGAGTGCGGCCAGCTTCACCAGGCCTCGATAGATCCGGCAGACAACGCTAGGCGCGCCGT
>JAPPFQ010000274.1 GCA_028875135.1 Acidobacteriota bacterium | reverse complement strand
CAACATCTCCAGAGGGCCGGCAGCCTCTTCCTCAGATTCCACGAAATACGCCGATCCACCGGAATGGTCGGCATAGACCTTGAGGGCTGAACCCTTGACGTTCAGAATCTTGATCCTTGTCCTGAAACTGATGGCTCCCTCTATTCCCAGGGCGTAGACGGGACGACGGTGTCGCGCGATGTGGTCCAGCGTCGCGGGGCCGGCGATGTCCCGCCCTGCCGAGATGAACAGGACCGCACGATTGGAGTTGCTGGCCTCCCGCAGCTTGATCAGGGCCAAATCCAGAGCTTGTCCCATGTGCGGTCTGCCGCCGGTCGACAGGTTCTCGACGGCTTCCTCCAGGTAGTCTTCCGGAGCCATGTAGTCGAGAAGCTCGTGGTATTCGGCACTGAAGGCGTGGACGAACAGTTCGTCCGGGCTCTCCAGCCTGGTCGCCAGGCGTTTCAGCAGCTTCAATGCCAGGCGAATCCCATTCCCCTCCATGCTCTTGCTCACGTCGACCAGGACGCCGAGCGAGACCGGGACGTTTCTTTCGAAACGGGCCTGGGTCACCTTTTGAAGCTTCTTTTTCTCGAATACTTCGAAGTCGGCGGCCTGGAGGGTTTCGACCGGCTTGCCGTTCCGGTCAGTTACCGCCACATGGAGTGAAACAGGCAAGGGCCTGTTTTCGGATCGAGCCGGCCCGTTGAAGAGACCGTCGGGGAGCAGCAGAAGGCTGCACAGGAGAACCCCTTTGATCGGAAGCCGGACCCGACGTCCGTTATTGGAATGATTCCCGATCCGGTTGGGTTCAGGATGTTCCGGCATTCAAGCCTTGTCGCTAGCGTTTTTTCTTACGGTTGACCGCAGCTTTCAGGTCGGCTCCGGGGGAGAACCTGGCGACCTTCTTGGCTTCGATCTTGATGGAGCTGCCTGTCTGGGGATTTCGACCGGTTCTGGCTTTCCGATTGCCTACTGAAAAAGTCCCAAAGCCGACCAGGGTCACGCGTTCGCCTCTTCTGAGCGCGCTCTGGATTCCCGCCAAGGCTGAATTGATGGCGGCGTCGGCCTGTATCTTGTTGATTTTGGCATCCTTGGCGATTTTCTCAATAAGATCGGCTTTATTCACGTTGTCCTCTCCTTGTTGGCCCGATTGGGTGCGGAAAGCTGGCCTGGCCCCCACATTGCTCACCGAGTCGCTGGCTATTAGGTGCGAGCTTTATATATTCCTGAGTTAAGCCTTGTCAAGGGCTATTGCGGGCGCCGGTCGGTCACGGACGCTCGCGGTTGAAAACCCGGATCATAGCGGCTTTTCCAGGCCGGCCAGGGTTCGATTTCGACGGTTGTCTTTCAGTCTTTCAGGTTTTGAGGGGTCGAGTGTCCCGTCTCGATTTCTGTTACGGGACACTAGTCGCTGGAGCGGGCGTCCCGGGTCTCGGCCAACACGCCGTCCACCACGCAGTAGCCGCTGGAGTGGAAGATATCGGCGGTGCACACCACCGACACCTTTCGAGTTTCGCCTCGCAAGAATGGCTGCTCTTCGCCGAATTCGGGGTTTCCGGGCTCCACCGACCAGACGATGCGTCCATTAAAGTGCACCACGACCTCCAGGCGTGCGCCGCAGGCCTTGCAGACGTAACCACCGGGACTCTCTGGCCGCAGATTTCTCTGGAAGTCGTGGGAATTGGACGCTGACATGATTCACAGCTCCAAATCAGACAGATTCAAACCGCAACGACACCGGCGAAGGGATCCTGCCTGGGTTATGCACCCAATTGTATCAGGCAAGCCTGAAATCGACATCCCTGTCCGGATGGCCCATGAACACTGCGGCTCAAGTGGATTTTGGCTTGACGGCGGGCCGGATCTTAACTTCCAATGGTTCCCATGAAAGTTCGAATCCTCCTGTTTGCGCGCCTGAGGGATCTGCTCGGCACCGATAGTGTCGAATTGGACAGCCCGGATATCGAGTCGGTCGGGGATGCCTATCGAATCCTGCGTGCCCGACACCCCGAACTGGAAGCCTTCAGCCGCAGCCTCCTGGTGGCCGTGAATCAGGAATTCGCGGACTGGAACACGCCGGTTGCGGAAGGGGATGAGTTGGCCCTGTTTCCACCCGTCAGCGGTGGCCAGACACCAACGAACGCCGACTATCCCGTCGATGCCGCCGGAGACATTTACCGGATCGTCCGGGAAAGAATTCGAACCCGGGGACTGGTATCTCAGCTCACCCGCGATCAGGATGGGGCCGCCGTCACCTTTTTCGGGATTGTCCGCAACAACACCCGCGGGCGCAAGACCACTCACTTGTATTACGAGGCCTATGAGCCCATGGCGCTGCGCCAGATGCGCGAGATCGGCGAGTCTCTCAGGCAACGCTGGCAAATCGGACAGGTGGCCATGGTCCATCGGTTGGGACGTTTGGAGATCGGGGAAGTGAGCGTCGCCATTGTCATTACTTCACCGCATCGGGGCGTCGCCTTCGAATCCTGCCGGTATGCGATCGACCGGCTGAAGCAGACGGTCCCCATCTGGAAGAAGGAGTTTTTCGAAGACGGAGAAGTCTGGGTGGAAGGCGAATGCCGTCCGGCCGAGGGCGGTCCGGAGCCTTCCTAGCTCGTCTCCGAGACGAGACGCTACAACCCGGCCACCCGGCGATTCATCTGAGGTTTGAAGAAACGCCAGGTCGTCGACCCATGCCCGCCACCGTTCCCTCCTGGAGTTCGAGACTCACACCCTTCCTGTCTTGGACCGCACTCTGCCTGTTGGGTCCGGGGGCATTGCCTGCGCTCTCCCAGGAATCCACGAATGACGATTACAGGCTCGTCGTCGACGTTGACCTGGTCACTGTGCTGGCCTCGGTGACGACGGCTGAGGGCGCCCTGGCCGCCGGGCTGGGCCGGCACGACTTTCACCTCTTCGAAGACGGAACTCCTCAGGAGATCGCTCTCTTCGCCAGGGAGTCCGACCGGTCCCTGAGGCTTCAACTCCTGTTTGACAGCTCCCTGAGCATCACCACCGAGCTGGGGTCTCAGCAGGAAGCGGCCATCGACTTTCTGCGGGTGGTGGCGAAACCCGGGGATCGGGTATCGATCCTGCAGGTGTCCGAAGACGTGGTCGAGTTGGTGCGGGAGACCTCCCGTCCCAGGGCCATGGCCAGGGCACTCCGCTCCATCCGTCCGCGAGGCGGGACTTCGCTCTACGACGCTGTCTATCTGGCCTCGCAAGCACTATCGTTGTCTCGAGGGCGCAGGGTAATCCTGATTATCTCGGACGGTACGGATACCACCAGCAAGGTTTCGATGGAGCAGTGCCTGCGACAGGTGCTCGCGTCGGAAGCCGTCGTCTACGTCTTGCTGGTACAGCCC
>JAPPFQ010000502.1 GCA_028875135.1 Acidobacteriota bacterium | reverse complement strand
GAGCAGGAGGGCTGCTCTGGAAAAGTCCAGCTTGGGGCGGTCGGAAACGATGGTGTTCCAGCCAGACCTGTGGATGTCTGCGGTGGTGATGATGCAGCCGGCCGTCAGTTGATCGGGCAGGCGGGCGGCCCTGGTTGAGCCCTCGCAGTAGATCAGCGAGGTCCGGTCGGCTTCCTCCCAGTTGGAGATCCTCTGGATTTGCAGGGAACCGTCCCCGTGGAAGGGGCACTCGAGGTAACCGGCGATTTCGGCGATGGAGGCACCCATGCCCCTCTATCTAGCAACTTTCGGGTGGCCTGTCCATGGAAATGTCGAGGTGGGGCTGCAGGGGCTTGACCGTGGGGAAACCATGGGAGTTGCCACCGGCAGGTCGACGCCGTCCGCTATCGAAGCGAATCTCTTCCTCCGTCCCCAATCGTCTTGGCTCACTGAGTGAGTATCTTGTAAGCCAAGGCCAGCATGGGAATGAACAGCAAGGTGATGAGCGGCCAAATCACCTTGTTCAGAGTGTTCATCTCCGCCCGCAGAGCGGTGATTTGAGGTTGCAGTTCCGCGCGGAGATCATTGGTTTGAGCTTGCATCTCGGCCCGGAGAGCAGTGAATTGGGTTTGCGATTCAGACCGAAGTTCAGTGATTTGAGCTCCGATGGCGGTGATGACGTTCTGCCCACTCAAGTTACGCATCTCCTCGATGGCGGGATGGATCAGCTTGGGGTCGGCGCCGCTGTCAATCAGAACCTGATGGATTGCGCTGGTTTCGGGTTCAGACGAGGCTGGCATCAATTTTCTCCCTTCCGGACGGGGTGATTTCGCTCACCCAACCCCTGGAAACAATTCAATCCAAAGAGGGAGAAAGATGTAGCCACGCCGGAGACGGATAGGGCTGAAAAACCCCAGCGAAGGCATACCCTTCATAGTATACCCTGACAGGCGCGCTGTTGCCGCCACGAATCGTTGCCTGAGCTGTCCTGATTTCCTGCCTCGGGATCCGGGGAAACGGGAACAATCGGTCCAGGTTTGGGCTTGCGTTGGAGGCCACAGTCCGACCGCCCTGAATCGATCCTGGCCCCCGGGTTTGGGGTTGAGGGCCTTGACAGCCGGGAATGGATGGAAGATCCTGCTGGCATGTCGACGCCGGCCGCGACCGAAGCGGTCCATCTCCCTGCAGCCGAAATCCGGCGCCTGCAGACCGGGCTTCTCGCCTGGTATCAGCAGCACCAGCGCCGACTTCCCTGGCGTGAATCGCGTGACTTCTACCCCGTCTGGGTCTCTGAAGTCATGCTCCAGCAAACCCAGGTTCAAACCGTCGTTCCCTATTTTCTGCGGTTCATGAGGGCCTTTCCCACCCTTGAGGATCTGGCCGGGGCCGACTCCCAGGATCTGCTGCGAATGTGGGCCGGGCTGGGTTACTACTCCCGCGCCAGAAATCTCCGGAAGGCGGCCCGGATTCTGGTGAGGGAGCATGGAGGAAAGTTTCCCGGGAGCTACCGGGAAGCCTTGAAATTGCCCGGAATCGGGCGCTACACGGCCGCCGCCATCCTCAGCATTGCCTTTGACCAGCCGCTGGTGGCTTTGGACGGCAACGTCGTGCGGGTTCTGAGCCGGCTGTTCTGCCTGGAGGGCGACCCCGCAAAGTCGCCTGTGCAGGGAATGCTGGCCGCTGCCGGACAGCAGTTGCTTTTCGACGGCCGGCCGGGGGATTTCAACCAGGCCCTGATGGAGCTCGGGGCGACGGTCTGTCTGCCGCGCAACCCGCGCTGCCTCCTGTGCCCCTGGTCGTCCCATTGCGAGGCTTTGAAATCGGGCATGCAGGATCGGCTGCCGGAGAAGGCGGGACGGTCAGGACTTCGCCTGAGCCGTCAAGCCGCCGCGGTGATCCGGCATCGGGGACGATTCCTGATACGGAAGCGGTCCGGCTCCCGCTTGCTCCGGGACATGTGGGAGTTTCCCGGGGGGGAATTCGGTCGATCCGACCTGGCCGGCTCCCTGGTGAAATACCTGGAGTCGGAACTCCGATTGAATGTCCGGCTCCGCGACCGGCTGACCGTGGTCAAACACGCCGTCACCAATCGGAGAATTACTCTGACGGTGTACGAGGCCCGGCTGAAATCTCCACTGCCGGCGACTCTCTCGATCCCGAACGCACGCTGGATCTGGCTGAGCCAGGCCGGCCGCTATCCTCTGACCGCCGCGGCTTCCCGCATCGTTCAAGCCCTGACGGCGGAGCATTCGCACCGCCACGGGCGGCCTGAAAGCGGGCCGGGGCAGGTGCGCCTGCGGCCTCCATTAAAATCTTGACAAGCGCGGGGGCCGGGGGCAAGCTAGGGTGCATTGACGCAACGATCTCAGGAAGGAGCAGGCGAAACGATGAGTGGAAACGTAGTGGAACTTACCGATGCGAATTTTGACGCGGAGGCCCTGCAGGCCGATCAGCCCGTGCTGGTGGATTTCTGGGCTCCCTGGTGTGGTCCCTGCCGGATGGTGGGTCCCATCATCGAGGAGTTGGCCGGCGCCTACGCCGGCAAGGTCAAGGTGGGAAAGCTCAACACCGACCACAACCCGGTAGTCGCCTCCAAGTACGGTATTCGCAGCATCCCTACGATCCTGCTTCTCAAGGATGGCCAGGTGGTCGGCAACCTGCTGGGCGCCATGCCGAAGTCGGAATTTCAAAAGATGATCGATCCTCACCTGCAATAGGCTCGGGTGCGGACGGTCAGCAACCGCCAGGCCTCCGGTCGCAGGAGTGGCGTTCTGTCTCTGAGTCCCGGAAGCCGGCAGTCACTTCTTTGGATTCCTACCCCCCACACCTTCCGGAAAAGGGTTCTTCACGGGAACGCCTGCCGACGGCTCCCAACCGGCAAAAGGATCCCAGCCAGTTCTGTCCCCAGTGCGGTTTGGAGTTGCGCCCCGACCACTGCAAGCTGCGGTGTCCCCAATGCGGCTATTACATGTCCTGCTCGGACTACTACTAGCCTGACCATCGGCCGGCCCGTAACTTCTTCCCAATAAACGTGTTCCGAAGAATTCAACCCAGCCACCTGCTCTTGATTCTCGGGTTCGTCTGGATCCTGTTCTTTCTGGGTCTGGGCGGTCTGGGACTGGTGGGTCCGGATGAGCCGCGCTACGCCCAGATCGCCCGGGAAATGCTGGCCTCGGGCGACTTTGTGACCCCTCGCTATTTCGGAGAGCCCTGGCTGGAAAAACCGGTCCTCTACTACTGGCTGGCGGCGGCGGCTTACTCGATCTTCGGAGTCAACGAATTCGCCGCCCGGCTGCCTTCGGCGCTGGCTGCCGTGCTGGGCGTGTTTTGCGTCTACCTGGCGGGCAGGCAGCGGGAGGGGCCCTTGGAG
>JAPPFQ010000066.1 GCA_028875135.1 Acidobacteriota bacterium | reverse complement strand
GTCTACGGGGATGCCGAAGCCAACGAGCGGATTATCCCGGTCGACTGTCTGCCCCGGATCCTGCCGGCCGCCGAGTGGAGGCATCTTGAAATCGGCCTGACCCAGCGCCTGGCGGCCCTGAACCGCTTTCTGAACGACGTCTACGGGGAGGCCCGCATCATCGACGACGGTGTGATTCCGGCCGACGTGGTGCGCGGCTGCCCCCAGTACCGCAGCGAAATGTGCGGCGTCCCCGTGCCTCACGGAACCTGGGTCGCCATCTGCGGCACGGACATCGTGCGCACCAACGAGGGCTTCGTGGTGCTGGAGGACAACCTGAGGGTGCCCTCGGGTGTTTCCTACATGATCGCCAACCGCAAGGTGGTCAAGACCAGCCTGCGCCGTCTGTACCGAAGTTCCCGGGTTCGGGGGGTCGAGCACTACGGGCGCCTGTTGCAGAAGACGCTGCGTGAGCTCTCGCCGAGCGGCCGCAACGACCCCTGTATCGCGCTGTTGACGCCGGGAGTCTACAACTCCGCCTTCTACGAACACATGTTCCTGGCCCGGGAGATCGGGGCGGAACTGGTGGAAGGCCGCGACCTGCTGGTAAACGGCGGTTTCGTGTACATGCGCACCACCACGGGACTGCGGCGCGTGGACGTCGTCTACCGGCGGGTGGACGACGACTTTCTGGATCCCCTGGTCTTCCGCGAGGACTCCCTGCTGGGCGTGCCCGGGTTGATCCATGCCTACAAGCTGGGCAATGTGGCCGTCGTCAACGCCCCCGGAACGGGCATCGCGGACGATAAGAGCGTCTATGCCTACGTCCCCGACATGATTCGCTACTACCTGGGAGAGGAACCGATCCTGGGCAACGTCCGGACCCACTTGTGCCGTCGGCCCGAGGATCTCGAGTACACCCTGGACAACCTGGAGAACCTGGTGGTGAAGCGTGTGGGCGAGTCGGGGGGGTACGGCATGCTGGTCGGTCCCCACTCAACCCCCGAAGAGCGCGAGGCCTATGCCCGGCAGGTGCGCGCCGACCCGGCCGATTTCATCTCTCAGCCGGTGCTGCCGCTGTCGCGCGCCGCCTGCCTGATCGAGGGCCGTCCCGAGCCCAGGCACGTGGACCTGCGCCCCTTCGTGCTCCACGGGACCAGGACGCGCCTGGTGCCCGGGGCCTTCTGCCGGGTGGCCTTGCGGCGCGGCAGCCTGGTGGTAAACTCCAGCCAGGGAGGCGGGGGCAAGGACCTTTGGATCCTGGAAGACTGAACGGGGTTGGCGCAATACGGCTGCAGGACCGGAGGGAGCGCTTCCGCCGCCGAGTCGACGAAGGGAACGATCCCTGCTGCCCTGTCTCTTGCGGCACCAGCCAGAGGTAGATGTCAAAGTACTGTCAATCGTCTTAACCGTTACCACTCGACAGGTCAGGAGGTTTCCATGCCAAAAACAGTGATGAACGGATTCTTGAACAAGAGCCGCGCCGGCAGCCTGGCGGGAAGGACACTCCTCCTGGTCGGCTGCCTGCTGATTGGAACCACGGCGGCGCAGGCAGCCGTCGAAAGCGAAGTCGTGTTCGTCTTCAACACCTTTTCTTTCCTGCTCTGGGGCGCCCTGGTGATGTGGATGTGCGCCGGATTCACCATGCTCGAATCCGGTTCGGTGCGCACCAAGAACGCCTCCATGATCTGCCTGAAGAACATCGGCCTCTACTCCATCGCGGGACTGGCCTACTATTTCATCGGCTACAACCTCATGTATGTCGATGTAGGGCATGTGATCGGTTCTTTCAAGTTCCTTTACGGGCCGTCGCAGACCGAGGTCGCACTGCTGGCGGCAACGGAGGCCGCGGCGCCCTCGGCCGAACTGCTCAAGAAGGGCTACTCCACCATGTCGGACTGGTTCTTCCAGATGGTCTTCGTGGCTACGGCCGCCTCCATCGTGTCGGGAACACTGGCGGAACGGGTCAAGTTGTGGCCGTTTTTCGTCTTCACGCTGCTGCTGACCGGCATCATCTATCCCATCGTGGGCGCCTGGACCTGGGGCGGGGGCTGGCTCAACGCAATGGGCTTCACCGACTTCGCCGGATCGACCATCGTGCACAGCACCGGGGGATGGGCGGCGCTTGCGGGAGCCATGGTGGTCGGGCCGAGGTACGGCAAGTTCCGCAAGGACGGCACCACCAAGCCCACTCCGCCCTCCAACATCCTGGCGGTGACCCTGGGTGTCTTCATCCTGTGGTTCGGATGGTTCGGCTTCAACGGCGGCTCACAACTGGCGCTGGGGAGCGCGGCCGACGTCATCGCCATGAGCCACGTGCTGGTCAACACCAACCTGGCGGCAGCCGCCGGAGTCATGATGGCTCTGGCTGTCTCGCGGCCCATCCTGGGGCGCATGGATCTGTTTGCCGGACTGAACGGCGCCATCGCCGGACTGGTCTCGATCACCGCCGCGCCCGACATCACGGACCACTACTGGGCCGTGATCATCGGCGCCATCGGAGGCATTATCTGCACGGCCGGATTGAGGCTCCTGGAGAGGATCAAGCTGGATGACGTAGTGGGAGCCATACCGGCCCACCTGTTCGCAGGCATCTGGGGAACCCTGGCGGCCTGCATCGCCGGAGGCGGCAAGCTTGGCGTCCAACTGATCGGCATCCTGGCCGTGGGAGTCTTCGTGTTCGCAAGCTCCTTGTTGCTGTGGTACCTGCTGGATCTTGCGATGAAAGTTAGAGTGACGCGCCAGGTCGAGCAACTTGGGCAGGACGCCGGAGAGCTGGGGATCGAAGCCTATCCCGAATTCGTGCTGATGCCGGAAGAGGAGGATCGTGACTGAGGCCGGCCGACTGGGCGTGACAGGCCCCGTTGCCTGGCAGGCCTGACTCCATCGGGACAACGCAGAAATCCAAGCCTCAGGAACCCCTGCAGACTGTGCTCGGCCGGGGAGCTTCCCCGTCGGGACGGAATCGAAGCGGAAACTGGAGCTTTTTGCTACCGGAGAGGGAACATGCTTTCGCGCAGTGCGCAGGGCCTCTACTGGATGGGCCGCTACCTCGAGCGCGCGCAGCACCTCTGCCGCCTGCTGCAGTTGCAGGTGGAAGCGCTGGTAGACAGGCCCGTTCGGGAGATCCATCTCGGCTGGAGCAGGATATACGGCGCCTTGAACCGGCAGCCTCCCTTCGGCGGCATCCAGTTCGACAGGAGAGACAACTATACCCTGGCCGATTCCTACACGCTGGCCGGAGATCTCACGTTCGAGCGCTCCAATCCCGACTCGGTCTGGAACTGCTTCGCCCTGGGGCGGGAGAACGCGCGCCAGATGCGCCACTGCATCAGCGCCGAGATGTGGATCTGCCTGAACCTGGCCTATCT